>CAIXNQ010000021.1 GCA_903920835.1 uncultured Bacteroidota bacterium
ATGAATGAGCGTTACGCCTGCAACATCTTGAACGTTTTCATGCACATTTTTTGGAATGGATAAATCTAAAATTAGAAGTGGTTTCTTAAGATTTAAAATCGCTTTGTCGATGGTTGGATTTTGGGCTCCAGTTGCCACAACAACCACATCGGCTTTTTGCAATTCTAATTGTAAATCGGCGTAATCTTTAACGACTAGATTCAATTTTTGAGCTAACTTTTCGGCTTTATCTTTAGTGCGATTGATTAAAGTAATTTGATCGTGTTTACTATGTTTTACAAGATTTTCACACGTATTTCTTCCTATTTTTCCGGTTCCAAAAAGCAAAATATTTTTGTTGGCAATATCTTCAACATTTTTAAGCATGTACTGAACCGAAGCAAAAGAAACTGAAGTTGCGCCAGAAGAAATTTCGGTATCCGTTTTAATTTTTTTACTGGCTTGAATTACGGAATTTACTAGTCGTTCCATGAATGAATTCACCATTCCGTTCGCTTTACTTTCGTTAAAAGCGATTTTTATTTGACTGATGATTTCAAAATCACCCAAAATTTGACTGTCTAAACCGGTTCCCACACGAAACATGTGATTAATAGCTTCTTGATTTTTATAGATATAAGCTACTTCTTGAAATTTCTCAACAGAACCCTGACTGTTTGCACATAAAAGTTTTATAAGTTGATATGGATGTTGTGCAAATCCATAAATTTCGGTGCGATTACATGTAGAAGTAACTATTAACGAGTCAATTCCTTCGGCTTCGGCCTGAGTCAGCAAGGTTGCTTTTGCTTGAGCATCTAAACTAAACTTCCCTCTGATGGCTGCATCTGCTTTTTTATAGCTCAAACCTAAAGCGTAAAATGAAGTGTGTTTTGACAGGTTATAATTTTCCATAAGTTACTTTTCCTAAAAGGGATACAAAGTTATTGTTAACCTATTTATAAAAGTAACGCTATAAGTACTTTTTATATCGCTATGAGATTTTTAAATATAAATTAAATTTATAGCGTTATTTATTATAATTTTGTAATAAAATAAGGTGTTTTAAAACTGCTTATATGGATTAATTCTAAATAATAAATTGTGCTAATTTCAAAATCATAAACGAAAAAATATCGCTATGGGTTCTCAGGAAGAAATTAAAATTGAAAATGACTTCACATTAATTCGATTTCAAAACGATGAAAATGAAATTTTTTGTATCAAAAGACATATCAATCAAGGGCTTATTCAATTTCATTTTGGAATTAAAGGAAAAGCAAAATTTGTATTTAATGAAAGTAATTATGCGCTGGATTTGAGAGAAGAAAAGTCGTTATTGTTTTATAATCCTCAAAAAGAGTTGCCCTTAAATTTAGAATTGGGACCAAACTCTTGGGTGATATCAGTGATTATTTCTATTCAAAAGTTTCACGGATTGTTTTCAAATGATGCGAGTCACATCCCCTTTTTAAGTGAAGAAAACAAGGACAGAAAATATTATAAAGAGAACGATATAAGTCCATCAATGGCAATTGTGCTGAGCCAACTTTTTCATTATAAATTGAACTCATCAATAAAAAATCTATATTACAAAGGAAAAGGATATGAATTGATAAGTTTGTTTTTCAATCGCTCCGAAGATCCAGATGCAGAACAATGTCCGTTTTTAATTGATGAGGAAAATGTTTTAAAAATCAAAAAAGCCAAAGAAATCATCATCTCCAACATGGCAGAACCTCCAGGATTAGAAGAACTATCAGCGCTAGTGGGGTTGAGTTTAAAACGATTGAAAATGGGGTTTAAACAAATTTATGGAGACACTGTTTACGGCTTTTTATTTGACTACAAAATGGATTACGCCCGACAATTGTTAGACAGCGGTTCGTATAATGTTAACGAAGTGGGATTGAAAATTGGTTACAGCACTGGAAGCCATTTTATTGCAGCATTCAAGAAAAAGTTTGCTACGACACCAAAGAAATATTTGATGTCTATTAATCCAAATACCTAATCACATCAATTTAGTATATCAACCAATCAATAAAAAAATATAAATATAAAAGTAAGAATAATTTACTTTTACCAAAATAAATTAAAAACAATGAAAGGAGTACTATTAGTTAATTTAGGTTCGCCCGAAAGTCCTACAGCAAAAGACGTTAAGCCCTATTTAGATGAATTTTTAATGGATAAATACGTTATTGACGTTCCGTTTTTATTACGAGCATTGTTAGTTCGTGGCATCATTTTACAAACGCGCCCGAAAAAATCGGCTGAAGCCTATGCTCGTATTTGGACTAGTGAAGGTTCACCGTTGATTGTTATTTCAAAAAAAATGCATGAAAAAGTGCAATCCTTAGTAGATATTCCAGTAGCTTTAGCCATGCGATATGGAACCATGACTATTCAAAAAGGATTGCAAGAATTGAAAGACAAAGGCGTAACCGAAGTGATGCTCATGCCTTTATATCCGCAATACGCCATGGCTTCAACAACTACCATTGTGGTTTTGGCAGAAGAATTGCGTCAGCAATATTTTCCCGAAATGACTTTTACCAATGTTCCTGCATTCTATAATAAACCCGATTATATTAAGGCTTTAGCCAATTCCATAAAAAAACATTTAGAAGGATTTGATTACGATCATTTGTTGTTTTCGTATCACGGAATTCCGAAACGTCATATTCGTAAAACCGATGTTACTAAATCACATTGTGCTATTGATGGTTCTTGTTGCAACACACCTTCGCCAGCGCACGAATTTTGTTACCGTCATCAATGTTATGAAACCACAAAACAAGTGGTAAAATTATTAGGAATTCCAGAAGGAAAATACAGCCAAACGTTTCAATCGCGTTTAGCCGGTGACAAATGGTTAACACCTTACACCGATGTTGAAATCAACAAAATGCCAGAACAAGGCATTAAGAAATTAGCAGTGGTAACTCCAGCTTTTGTTTCTGATTGTTTAGAAACGTTAGAAGAAATTGCTATGGAAGCGAATGAACAATTTCTACATCATGGTGGTAAAGAATTTATGGCTGTACCTTGTATGAACGACGAAGACGAATGGTGTGGTGTTGTAGCGAATTGGATTGAAGATTATAAGAAAAAATAGAATAAAGGCTACCTAATTATATTTAGAAATAAAATTCACTTTTATAAAAAAGTTAGTTTTAATTACATATGGAATAATATTATTCATTACTTTAACAATTTTGACCAATTTTTATTCTAACACTAAGAATTTACGTATAAATTTAAGATTAATTTTATATTATCAGATAAATATTTAATCTTAAATGTTTTTCAATTTATATTATTCTAATTTTTATATTTACGCCAAATTAAAGTACAAAATGAAAAAGCCAATTTATAGTCTAAAGAACACCTTCTTAATTAGTGCTTTGTTGTTGATCTTAACTTTTGGTTGCAGTAAAGACACCACAGATGAATTGCCAAATTCGGCTCCGACAATCCAAACCAATGGCGTCTTGAATATTACTTCAACCTCTGCGACTTGTGGCGGAACTATTACATCAGATGGTGGAGGTGCAATTACAGCAAGAGGCATTATTTGGAGCACGAGCAGGACTCCTAACATATTGTTGCCTACGAAAACCTCAGACGGCACTGGAACAGGAACTTTTGTGAGTCAAATGACCGGACTAACGCTTGGCACTACTTATTATGTTAGAGCATACTGTACCAATAGTTTTGGAACAACCTACGGCAACGAGATTTCTTTTGTGTTACAACCAACATTGATAACGACAGCGATTTCTTCAATCACAGGCGCAACAGCAACTGGAGGCGGAAATGTATTAGCCGATTTAGGAGCACCAATAACAGCTAGAGGTATCGTGTGGAGCACAACTAGTAACCCAACTATTGCATTAAGCACAAAAACTACTGACGGAAATGGTCTTGGAGTTTTCAGTAGCAGTTTGACCAATTTGATTTTTGGAGCAACCTATTATGTACGAGCTTATGCAACTAATAGCGCAGGCACAACTTATGGAAACGAAGTTACTTTTGTAGCAATTCCTACCATTGTCCTATCTACATCGGCAGTTACGGCGGTACTTCAAACCACTGCCACCAGCGGAGGAACCATAACTTTTGATGGTG
Source organism: uncultured Bacteroidota bacterium (assembly GCA_903920835.1). GTDB lineage: Bacteria > Bacteroidota > Bacteroidia > Flavobacteriales > Flavobacteriaceae > Flavobacterium. Next base: position 4,114 of record CAIXNQ010000021.1, read on the forward strand.
GAGCAGCAATTACTGCCAGCGGTATCGTGTGGAATACTGCTCCAAATCCAACGACAGCATTAACAACAAAAACCGCAGACGGGATTACTAGTCTGGGTAACTTTAGCAGCAATTTGACTGGCTTAATTGCATCGACAACTTATTATGTTCGTGCTTATGCAACTAATACTTATGGAGTTTTCTATGGCAACGAAATTATGTTTACAACTGCTGATATTCCACCTTATAAAAGTATGGCATTGTGTGACCCAACGCATCAAACACCTATTGTTCCGGTAACGTCAATCACAGGAAAAGTTTGGATGGATAGAAATTTAGGCGCAAGTCGTGCAGCACTTTCTGCCACCGATTTTGAAGCTTATGGTTGCTTGTTCCAATGGGGTCGAGGGAATGACGGACATGCTAGTGCAGCTTGGACATCGGGCACTGCAGGAACGGCTGTTAATGCTAGTACAAACGTAACTTCTAACGTTGACACTCCTGCAAGCAATTTGTTTATCACGAATGGTTCGGGAAACTATGACTGGCGTTCTCCAAAAAATAATAACCTTTGGCAAGGAGCAAACGGCACAAACAACCCATGTCCAGCAGGCTATAAAGTGCCTTCAGAAGCGGAATTAAATGCGGAATTTTCAGCATATAATATTAATAGTACTTCATCTGCTTTTGCTGCGCCACAAAAATTTGTATTGTCTGGATTTAGAGACAGTGTCAATGCACAATTTTATGACCAAGGAAGCTATGGCTATTATTGGACAAGCACTGCGTCTGGAAACTATTCGTCTTTCAAAAGCGTTAGTTCAAGTTCAAATGGCACGGGAAGTTTTAGTTACTATCGTGCAGCAGGTTTTCCTGTCCGTTGCATGAAAGAATAGCAAACAATAAATAATCAAAACCAAGGGGCTGCTCAATGAGGCAGCCTTTTTTAAATAAACATCAATTTAACTATGTCAATGTTTAGAATAAAATATATTTTGATGCTCATATCCTGCGCTTCGTTGGCACAAAACACTTTTACAGTTTCGGGTTCATTTCCGACTGTATTTATGAAAGAAGTTGTTTTGAAATCGTTTACTACCACCGAAAATCAAGTTTTGTGTAAAACTACAACCAACAGCAAAGGCGATTTCTCAATGAGTTATTCATCAAAATATATTGGTGCTGCTTTATTAGAAATCAAAGACTCAAAGAGTGTAATCGTTATTCTAAATCAAGAAAACTTTTCAATGCAATGGAATAATCTCTCGGATTTAGGCACTTTAATATTCAACAATTCTCCCGAAAATGATGCTTTTACAAAAGGATTACTTTTATATCAAACCACAGAACAAAAGCGCGCAGGGCTTTATTATTTGTTGCCTTATTATAAAAACGAACCAGACAAGTTGTCTTTTTTGCAAAAAGAATTGGCTGAGCAAAATGCAGTGCTTCAACGTTATTTTGACTCGTTGCCTCTAAATTCCTATTCCAAATATTATCTAAACCTGCGACGATTAATTGCCGATATGCCATTGTCGGCTTCGAGATATTCTGAGCGAATAGAGGCACATGAACAAGAAATTAACACAATGGATTTTAGCAACGAAAAGCTAATTCACTCAGGATTGATTCAAGAATTGCTCGAAAATTATATTGTTTTGTTAGAAAGTTATGGCAATCAATCTTCGGTGCATTATAACAAAAGTATCAAAGCCATATTAAAAAATTTAGAAAACCAGTCTGCTTTCAAACAAGATGTCGCCGAATTTTTATTCAAAACCTTTGAAAAAAGAAGCCTTTTTGAAGCAGCAGAACAAGTGGCTTTAACAATGCTCGACGACAACACCTGTCAAATAGACGACAAGCGCAAAGCCTTGTTTGAACAATATCGAAAAATGGCAAAAGGTAATACTGCACCAAATATTGTTTTTAGCAATTCTAAATCGAAAGCCAAATCATTGACAGAAATAAACACAGCAACCAAGCTAATTGTTTTTGGAGCGAGTTGGTGTCATAAATGTGCAGAAGATATTCCGAAGCTTTATTCGTTTTATAATAAATGGAAAAAACACTTTTCTATTGAAGTTGTGTTTGTATCGCTGGACACCGAAAAGTTAAAATTTGATGATTTCAGTAAAGACTTCACTTGGATTTCGACTTGCGATTTCAATTCTTGGGAAGGCAAGGCAGCACGTGATTATTATGTTTTCGGAACACCATCGCTTTTTCTTTTAGACCAAAACAACAAGATATTGTTGAAACCAATCTCCCCCGAGCAGATAGAAGCTTGGATGCAATTGTATGGAAAGCAATTATGATTTGATAATTTTTATTACTTTTATAGCACTTTAAAAACTTTTGTTATGATTGAGAAAATAAAGCTAGACCATATTTTGTTTATAGACATTGAAACCGTTCCAGAACAAGAAAACTTTGGTGATTTAGACCTCGAAATGCAACAGCTTTTTGACCACAAAACACAATATCAACGAAAAGAAGATTTTTCTGTAGAAGAATATTATGATCGTGCTGGAATTTGGGCAGAGTTCGGTAAAATAATTTGTATCTCTGCAGGATATTTTGTGATTAAGGGAGATGTTCGCAATTTTAGAGTTACTTCTTTTTTTGGCGATGAACGCAAAATACTGACCGATTTTTCTAATCTATTAAACAATCATTTCAATATGCCGCAACACCTATTGTGTGGGCACAATTCAAAAGAATTTGATATTCCGTATATAGCTCGGAGAATGATAATTAACCAAGTTGAAATTCCATTAAAACTGAAGTTGTTTGGGAAAAAGCCTTGGGAAATTCCGCATTTAGACACCTTAGAATTATGGAAATTTGGCGATTATAAACACTACACGTCTTTGAAACTGCTATCCAAAATCTTAGCTATTCCAAGTTCAAAAGACGATATTGATGGCAGCCAAGTAGCCCATGTTTTTTATGTTGAAAATGATATAGATCGAATAGTAACCTATTGCGAAAAAGACGTTATAGCCGTTGCGCAACTTTTTCTCAGATTTAGAAGAGAGGATTTATTGATTGACGATGAAATAATTCATGTTTAAAAAAGCAGTTATGAACAAAACAGTAATCACATTCTTTTTAACGATATTTATTTGTTCTTGCAGTTCAACTGTAAACAGAAATTCAAGTAATTATAAGGTCTCAAACTGTCCTCCCGATGGAATTTGCTCACTTGAAGTGATGAAAAAAAAATCTATTGTAATAGATGTTGATGAAAACAATGCGATTCATTATACCCTAGCAGATGACCCACAACATTCGGTAATCATTTATAATTATAAAAGGAACACTTCACCGTCAGAGGTTGATGGCGGTTATAGAGAGGTTGTTCTTTTTGAAATTGATGCTAAAATAAAAAAACAAAACCTATCAAACGAAGCACTTCAATCGACTAAAATGCTTTTTGGTAGGTTTTGTTTCTGTAGAGGACAAAACGGATTATTTAAAATCAAAGAGGGAAATTTAGACTTGAATATTAATAAAGACAATTTAGATTTTAAATTAGATTTTAAAATCAACGAAGTTCCACAAGTTACATCTTCTATTAAAACTCAAGAATAATTTTAAATTATTTAGCAATATTTACTGCTCTAGTTTCTCTAATCACAGTTACTTTCACTTGACCTGGATAGGTCATTTCAGTTTGTATTTTTTGAGATATTTCAAAAGACAAACTAGCTGCATTGTCGTCAGAAACTTTTTCGCTTTCAACAATTACTCGTAATTCTCTACCCGCTTGAATAGCATAAGCATTTTTTACGCCGCTAAATCCGAAAGCAACTTCTTCAAGGTCTTTCAATCGTTGGATATAGGAATCTAAAACTTGACGTCTTGCGCCTGGTCTAGCTCCAGAAATTGCATCGCAAACTTGGATAATTGGCGACAATAAAGATTTCATTTCGATTTCGTCGTGGTGTGCACCAATAGCGTTGCAAACTTCTTCTTTTTCGCCATATTTTTCAGCCCATTGCATACCTAATAATGCGTGAGGCAAATCGCTCTCGGTGTCTGGAACTTTTCCAATATCATGAAGCAAACCTGCTCTTTTTGCAAGTTTAACATTCAGTCCTAATTCTGCTGCCATAATTCCACAAAGTTTAGAAACTTCGCGCGAGTGTTGAAGCAAGTTTTGACCGTAAGAAGAACGGTATTTCATTCTTCCTACTACTTTAATTAATTCTGGGTGTAAACCATGAATTCCAAGGTCGATAACGGTTCGTTTTCCTACTTCAATAATTTCATCGTCAATTTGTTTGGCGGTTTTCGCTACCACTTCTTCAATTCGAGCAGGGTGAATTCTACCGTCAGTTACTAATTTATGAAGTGCCAAACGAGCAATTTCTCTACGAACAGGATCGAAACAAGATAAGATAATCGCTTCTGGAGTATCGTCAACAATTATTTCAACGCCCGTTGCTGCTTCTATTGCTCTAATGTTTCTTCCTTCACGACCAATAATTCTTCCTTTAACATCGTCTGATTCTATGTTGAAAACGGAAACGCAATTTTCTACTGCCTCTTCAGTTCCAACTCTTTGAATTGTATTGATGATAATTTTCTTGGCTTCTTGTTGGGCAGTAAGTTTTGCTTCTTCAATTGTGTCTTGAATATGCGACATTGCTTTGCTTTTTGCTTCTGCTTTTAAACTCTCAACCAACTGATTTTTTGCTTCTTCGGCAGAAAGACCAGATATTACTTCGAGTTGCGTTACTTGACTTTTATGCAAACGATCAATTTCTGTTTGTTTTTTCTCAAGCATTTCAACTTTTGAGGTGTATTCTTTTGTTTTGGCTTCAAAATCATCGTTTACTTTTTTAGCTTTAGAAAGTTCGCTAGACAATTGCGATTCTTTATCGCGAACTCTTTTTTCAACCTCAGAAATCTTTTTATCTCGGGCTAAAATCACTTGTTCGTGTTCGGCTTTAAGTTCAATGAATTTTTCTTTAGCTTGAAGCATTTTAGCTTGCTTAGTGTTTTCGGCTTCGCTAGTCGCTTCTTTAAGAATTGAAGCAGCCTCATTTCTAGCGTTTTTAATTAGATTGGAAATGTTGTTTTTTTCCATGTATTTTGCAACGCCAAAACCTGCTGCAACCCCTGCAATTCCTGCCAATAATATTATTAATATTTCCATAGTTAGTTTTAAAAAATTATATAAAAAAAGCCTACATCAGATGAATTGTATAAACTCGAAAAGACAAGTTTTGAGCTAACTTACTGTTCAAGCTTCCATTCGAGATGGCATGCTTTAGTAGTAATGATTTGCTCATTCTAAATTGTTAGTGTTGAGTTTATCAAATTAAGAACTAATGTAGGCAGAATCTTAGTTTTGTAAAGAACGTATTTACTTTAATAGATATTGATCTAAAACATCATTCATTTTTCGCAAGCGATCAATTATTTCTTTGTTTTCGTTGCTTCCGACAATTTGTCTTTGTTCTAATTGTGAAGCAAATTGAAATGCACACATTGCTAAAACATCTTGTTTGTCTCTAACGGCATAGTTTTCTTCAAATTGCTTCATCATAACATCAATTTTTTTTGAAGCATTTCGCAATCCTTCTTCTTGATGAAGTTCTACCGTCAATGGATAAACTCTATCTGCAATTGATATTTTAATTTTAAGCTTTTGGTCCATGCTCTTTAATCGGATAATTGCGCGATGCAATAATCTATTTCGCGAATTAATGAATTTATTTTAAGCTTCGTATCTTTTGTATTTTCGTTACTGCCCAGCAATGCGTTTGTTATTTTGAGTGTTTCATACTTCTTTTTCAAAACTTCGACTTGTTCCGTTTGGCTTTGAATTAAATCTGATGATTGCTTTAATTGTGCTTTCAATTCTAAATTATTTTGTTCTAAAACTTCCATTTTACTGATAATTTTATGAAACTTATTTTCTAGAGAATCAACAATTTCAACTAATTCACTCATGTAATTTATTACGCATTACTATTTTTACAAAGTTATAATTCCAAATTTAATTCACAATGTTTTTTTTAATTATTTTATTTTCGGATTAATAATGCAATTTAAAAGAATGAAATAATTGTTATAAAATGACTTAAAACCACTTGAAAACTATTTTTTTGTACATTAGCAAAAATTTAAAAATGAAGTTGCTTTTTGTTTCTTTTTTTGTCTCTTTATTAGCTTTTGGACAACCCGAATATCCAAAAGACTATTTTAGGTCTCCCCTAGATATTCCGATGGATCTTTCGGGAAATTTTGGCGAACTTCGAAACAACCACTTTCATTCAGGTTTTGATTTAAAGACAAATAAAGTTGAGGGGTTACCTGTTTATGCAGCAGCTGATGGTTATGTTTCAAGAATAAAAATTTCAAATTTTGGCTACGGTAAAGCAATTTATATAACGCATCCAAACGGTTTCTCGTCAGTTTATGGTCATCTTCAAAAAGGAAATGGCGAGATAGAAAATTTTATAAAGCAAAACCAATATAATCAAAAGTCATTTGAGATTGAACTTTTTCCCTTAGCAAATCAATTGATAGTAAAAAAAGGAGAACAAATTGCTTTTTCAGGAAATACAGGCGGTTCTGGTGGGCCACATTTGCATTTTGAAATCAGAGATACTTCAACAGAAAAAATAATAAACCCAATGTTTTTTGGTTTTAACGCTATGTTTCCAGACGCAAAATCGCCAACCGTTCAAAGTATTGTGTTATATCCTCTGGGCGAAGAATCTGTTGTAAATCGTTCGAACCAACCTATTTTAGCAAATCTTACTCTGTTGAAAGACGGCACTTTTATTGCTGATAAAATTAAACTTAAAGGCAAAATGGGCATCGGGATTAACACCTTTGATATGTTCGATCATGGTTATAATAAATACGGAATTTTCAAAATAGATATGTTCCATAATGGTTTAGAAAAATTCGGTTTTTGTTTTGACACTTTTGCTTTTGATGAATTTCGATACGTAAATGCTTTAATTGACTACCCTAGATTTGTAACCATGAAGCAACGTGTTCAAAAATTATTCATGCAAAATCCTTATACGTTGAGCATTATTAAGAAAGATGAAACTAACGGAATTATCGAAATGAATTCACCAAATACGGTTCAAATTTATCGCATTGAAATTGCTGATTTTATGAACAATAAAACCATAATCACAGTGCCTGTGGAATATGGAGCAGCGACAGCAATCAATATCAAAAACAAAACACGTTCAAAATATCTTGTCCGTGCAAATCTGGATAGCAACTTTGAAGATCAAAATGTAGAAGTATTTTTTCCTGCCAAAACATTTTATGAAGATTTTTATATAGATTTTGAAGTCAAAAACGATACAATTAAAATTCACAATGAAACCATTCCAGTGCATTCTAATTTTATTTTGACAGTTAAAGACACCAAACATAAAACCAGCGAATTCGATAAAGTAGCTTTATATAAAATTGAAGGCAAAAAGTTAGAATATATTTATTCCAAAAGGAAAGATTCTGTTTTTAAGGCCTATACCAGGGAATTAGGCAATTTTGTTTTGAAGAAAGACACCGTTGCTCCAATTATTAAACCTTTAAAAAACATTGAAGGAAACTGGTTAAGCAACGATACAAAAATTCAAATTATTATTGCTGATGAACTCTCCGGAATTAAAGATTATCAAGGTTTTATTAATGATGAATGGGTACTTTTTGAATATGATTATAAAACAAAAATGATTACCTATAACTTTGAAGATAAAAGAACTATTGATGGCAAAAACATTTTGAAAGTAGTTGTTAATGATAATGTAGGAAATTCTGCTATCTTTGAAACTTTCTTTTATCGAAGTCAAAAATAAAAAATATACTCTTGTTGAAAACCAAATTATACACCGTTTTTTTACTGCTATTTATTTTGAATACAACTCTTTTTGCTCAAACCTCAAGAATAAAAGGAGTTATTTTGGACGAAAATAACCAACCTGTCGAAAAAGTAAATGTCGTTTCTGGAACTGCCAAAACGGTCACTGATGCTTCGGGTTTTTATAATTTGAGCGTTCCAGCAAACAAGAAAATAACGATTAATTTTACGCACGTAGGACACACTTCAATTTATTTGCCAATTGAATTAAAGCCTAATGAAGATTTTGAATTTAATCCAGTAATGACTAATAAAGCCCAACAAATGGGCGAAGTTGTTGTTGTAAACAACAGAAAAAGAGTTCAAGGAATTATCAACATTGAACCCGAAATTATCCGGAAAATTCCGGGAGCAAATTCTGGGATTGAAAATATATTAAAAACACTTCCAGGTGTAAATATGAACAATGAACTGAGCACACAATATTCTGTTCGTGGCGGAAATTATGACGAAAATTTAGTCTATGTGAATGATGTTGAAATTTACCGCCCTTTTTTAATTCGTTCAGGGCAGCAAGAAGGTTTGAGTTTTACAAACACAGATATGGTTCAAAATGTAGATTTCTCGGCGGGAGGATTTCAAGCAAAATATGGCGACAAACTCTCTTCTGTTTTAGATATTACATATCGTACGCCAACCAAATTCGGACTTGCTGCCGAAGGAAGTTTACTTGGCGGAAGTTTTGCAATGGACAACGTTTCAAAAAATCAAAAATGGACAGCAATTACAGGAGTTCGTTATCGAGACAATTCGCTTCTAGTAAACAGTCAAGAAACACAAACCAATTTCAAACCTACTTTTGCCGATGTTCAAACCAACATTAATTTTACACCAACAACCCAATGGCAATTAAGTTTTTTAGGTAATTTTTCGCAAAATAAATACAACTATCGTCCGCTTTCTCGACAAACCAATTTCGGAACAATAAATCAACCTATTGCGTTGTTGATTTATTATGAAGGACAAGAAAAAGATCGTTATGACACTTATTTTGGTGCATTTAAAACCACATTTAAACCCAATAAAAAAAACAGTTACAAACTCATAACATCTGCCTATCACACACTCGAACAAGAATATTATGACATTAATGCTGCCTATTCGCTTGGCGAAGTTGATACAAATATTGGTTCAGATACTTATGGAAATGTGACCTATAGCAGAGGTGTTGGTTCGCAACTCAATCATGCTCGAAACGACTTAGACGCCTTGATTTTAAATGCCGAAATAAAAGGTTTTCATGAAGCAAAACGAAATCAGCTAGAATGGGGTGTTAAATATACTCGTGAAGATATTCGTGACCGAATTAGAGAATGGGAAGTAGTTGATTCGGCTGGTTTTTCGCTCAATAATCCAAAATTGAATTTGCCTAAAAATGACCAACCGTATAATTCTTATACTGGACCTTTAGTACCCTATCAAAATGTTAGAGCAACTAATTATGCCACCATCAACCGGCTTTCTGCTTATGGTCAATGGAGTTTAAAAGACAGCATTGGCAACTGGAAAGTTTGGTATAATGCTGGTGCAAGAATGCAACAATGGCAAGTAACTACCGACAATCTCAAGGGGAAAACACAAACTGTTTTTAGCCCTCGGGCACAGTTTGCAGTTAAACCCAATTGGGAAAAAGACATGTTGTTCAGAATATCTGGGGGTGTTTATCAGCAACCTCCTTTTTATAGAGAACTACGTGATTCTAGCGGAACGGTTTTGCCCAATGTAAAAGCACAAAAATCCATTCACTTTGTTGGGAGCTTTGACTATAGTTTTAAAATGTGGAAACGCCCTTTCAAGCTCGTTACTGAAGCCTATTATAAATCTATGACCGACGTAAATCCCTACACGCTCGACAATGTAAGGATTAGATATGCTGCCGACAACAATGCCGTGGCTTATGCGCAAGGTTTAGATGTAAGAATCAATGGCGAATTTGTGAAAGGAACAGAATCGTGGTTTAGTTTTGGATATTTAAAAACCGAAGAGAATATTGACAACAAAGGCTATATCGCTCGTCCTACGGATCAAAGATTAAAATTCGGAATCTTGTTTCAGGATTACATGCCGAATATTCCTAGCGTAAAATTATATTTGAATTTGGTTTACAACACAGGTTTACCAGGAGGTTCACCGTCTTATGCCGACCCCTACGTTTATCAAAGTCGTTTGCGTGATTATCGAAGAGCAGATATTGGCTTTTTATATGTTTTTACAGATAAAAATAAGTTTAGGCCTGCCAATCATTGGCTCAAAAAATGTAGAGATTTGTCTGTTGGTTTAGAAATTTTTAATCTTTTCAATAACCAAAACGCCATTACCAACACATGGGTACGCGATGTTTATACAAAAAACGAATACGGAATTCCAAATTACATGACCACTAGGGTGTTTAATGTAAAATTCACTTTCAAATTATAGTCTAATTTTAAAAAGATAATGTGGTCAAAAATAGTTGGTGATTTTTAATTTTAGATTAGTTAAAGTTTATAAGAGTTTTATTCTTCCTCCATCTCAAAAAACAAAGGGTCAATCATTATTTTTTCTGCCAAAACTTCTACTCGTTCAGTTATAGCAGAAGTAAAAAACAAGCGTTGCATCTTTTCATTGCTCAATGACAATCGTTGTATAACAGCGTCAAATCGGTTTCTGAACAATAAATCGGCATCATCAACCACAAACATTTTAACAGTATTTAGATTAAATCCTGCTGATGAAAACATGGCGTTAATTTTATTTGGTGTTCCAACTAGAATATCAAGTCCGAGAGAAATTTGGTTTTTGTCGAAGTCAATATCGCCTTTGTCGTGGGCTCCAAAAATACGCAGGTCAGTGTGGTCGGCTAAATTTTTTAAAAGTTCGACTAGGGCAATAACTTTTTCTTTATCTTCAACAATTATCAATGCTCTTGTACTCTCGCCTTGGGCTTTTTCCATTCGTTGGATAACGTTTAATGCAATTGTTGTTGTTTTTCCGCTACCATTTGGAGATTGAATAACTGCGTCTGCACCGCTTTTAATGGTGGCAAAAGTTGCTTCTTGCATTTCGTTGGCTTCAATCAAATTGTTTTCAATTAGTGCCTGATGCAGTTTTGGATTTATTTTTTTTAATTGCATAGTTTTGGGTGTCGGTTGTTATATTCTATAAGAAATCAATTACTTGCTCGCAAAATGAATCACATCGTTTTCTGAGATTTCATTGCCTCCTAAAATAATTAATCGTTCGACAACGTTTCTTAATTCTCTAATATTTCCTGTCCAGTCGTATTCTTTTAATAGTTTTATGGCTTGTTTTGAAAATGTTTTGGCAGCTGTTCCTTGTTCTTCGGCAATTTTATTGGCAAAATGTTTTAGCAGCAATGGAATGTCTTCTCTGCGGTCGTTCAGGGCGGGCACTTTTATTAAAATTACTGCCAGTCGATGATACAAATCCTCTCTGAAACGACCTTCGCTGATCTCTTTTTTCAAATCTTTGTTTGTTGCTGCAATCACTCGAACATTTACTTTTAAATCTTTGTCGGCACCAACTCTTGTAATCATATTTTCTTGCAGTGCACGAAGTACTTTAGCTTGAGCAGGCAAACTCATATCGCCAATTTCGTCAAGAAAAATAGTGCCACCATCGGCAGCTTCAAATTTTCCAGCTCGGTCTTTTACGGCAGATGTAAATGCACCTTTAACGTGACCAAAAAGTTCGCTTTCTATCAGTTCACTCGGAATTGCAGCACAGTTGACTTCGATTAATGGAAATTTTGAGCGTGAACTTTTTTCATGAAGTTGGTGAGCCACGAGTTCTTTTCCTGTTCCGTTGGGACCTGTAATTAAAACTCTCGCTTCGGTAATTGCAACTTTCTCAACCAGATTTTTAATCTGGCTAATGGCTTCGCTTTGACCAATCATTTCATGGTTTTTACTTACTTTCTTTTTTAGAATTTTGTTTTCAACAATGAGTTGTTTTTTGTCTAAAGCGTTTCGAACTGTGTTAAGCAATCGGTTTAAATCGGGTGGTTTTGAAATATAGTCAAATGCACCCAAACGCATGGTTTGAATGGCAGTTTCCATATTGCCATGACCAGAAATCATCACAATCGGAATTTCGGGTTTTATTTTTTTTGCTGCTTCTAAAACTTCAACGCCGTCCATTTTGGGCATTTTTATGTCACAAAGAACCAAATCATAATCGGAATTTTTGATTTTTTCAAATCCTTTCAAGCCGTCTTCGGCTTCTTCTACTTGATAGGAGTCGTTTTCTTCGGTAAGGATTTTGGTCAAAACCCTTCTGATAGCGGCTTCGTCTTCGATGATTAAAATTCTTGACATAAATGAAGTAGCGTTTATTTTTAAAATTTATTTGTCAATTGCTCCTAAAACTCTTTTCATAAATTGATTAAGAGCTTCTTTTTTATCAGTTCCGTTTTTTATTAATTTTTGAACTTCTAATGCGCCATACATATTCGAAATCAACTCACCAATCAAATCAAGTTCTTCCTCTTTTAGCGAGGCTACTTCGGTCAGACTTTCTAGAACGTCGATGGTTTCAATAATGTAATCTTGGTCGTTTTCTTCAATAAATTGGGTCAGATGTTTGATTATTGGAAGTTTCATTTCTATTTTATTTCGTTTACTAAATCTGACAAAACCTCAGCTTTATTGGTTTGAGTTTGATTAATTAACTTGCCATCTTTAAAAGCTGCAAATGTAGGCAGATTATCGACTTTCGCTAATTTTCTTGACTCCGGAAATTGTTCTGCATCAACAATAATGAAAAGCATATTTTCATTTTCTGTTGCCAATTTTTTAAACTTTGGTTTCATGATTCGGCAATTTCCACACCATGACGCAGCATATTGTACCACTACTTTATCGTTGCTAGCAATTAATTCTGCTAAATTATCTTTTTCTATTTCTTGAAACATAATTTTATTAATTAAAAATAGCAATTTCTAATTTCAATGATCCGAAATTAAAAATTGCTATTATGTTATTGAATTTTTTTTAGTGAGAAGCTAAATAACTTGCTGTGCTATTTCTATCGGCGCTCATGGCGTCTTTACCTTCTTCCCAGTTTGCTGGACAAACTTCTCCTTTGGTTTGCACGTGTGTATAAGCATCTATCAAACGAATGTACTCATTTACGTTTCTACCAAGCGGCATATCGTTCACACTTTCGTGGAAGATTTTTCCAGTTTCGTCAACTAAATAAGTCGCTCTGAAAGTAACGTTAGATCCTTCAATGATTACAGAATCTGTTTCTTCGCTATACTCCGTTGAATCAATGTCTAGAATTCCTAGAATGTTAGACAAATTACGGTTGGTGTCGGCAAGAATTGGATACGTTACTCCTTCTATTCCACCATTGTTTTTTGGGGTGTTCAACCAAGCAAAATGAACTTCGTTAGTGTCGCATGAAGCACCAATAACGATTGTGTTTCTTTTTTCAAACTCGCCTAAAGCTGCTTGAAAAGCGTGTAATTCTGTTGGGCAAACGAAAGTAAAATCTTTTGGATACCAAAACAATAACACTTTTTTGTTTTTTGAAGTTGCTTCTTCAAAAATGTTGATTTTCATATTGTCGCCCATGTCTGAAATAGCGTCAACTGAAATACTTGGAAATTTTTTTCCTACTAATGACATAATATTTGTTTTTTGTTAATAAATAATTTTATTTTAATACGGCAAATTTACCCAATATTGATTCATATCAAATGCTATTTTAATATTATGTTTTTATAGCATTATAGTTTTTTCTTATAGAAAACCGACTTCGCTTGAAAAGTTTGCATTTTAAATGAATAAAAACCTATATTTGTTTTGACAACTTAGCCTTATTTTGTTTCAAATTAATTAAAATACCGATTCTAAAATATGAATATTTCCAACTTATTCCGAAAAAAAACCGTTCAAGACATTCTAAAACAAGTAGAAAAAAATAACTCAGACGGACACGGTGCATTAGGAAAACATTTAACAGCAAGAGATTTAACCGCTTTCGGAATTGCAGCCATTGTAGGCGCAGGAATATTCAGTACGATTGGAAAAGCCAGTGCCGATGGTGGACCAGCAGTAATTTTCTTGTTTCTTTTTACCGCCATTGCTTGCAGTTTTGCCGCTTTTGCTTATGCCGAATTTGCTTCTATGGTGCCTGTTTCTGGAAGTGCTTATACCTATTCTTATGTGGCTTTTGGCGAAATTATTGCTTGGATTATCGGCTGGGCATTAATCATGGAATATGCCATCGGGAATATTACCGTCGCCATTTCTTGGAGTGATTATTTTACGGGGTTACTCGACAGCATGGGGCTTCATCTGCCGCAATACATTCAGATGGATTATTTGACCGCATCCAACGGTTTTAAAGAAGCAACTGCACTGATGCAAGGCGGAAAATCTTTTGAAAATTTATCTGATGGGTTGAAAGCTGCCTATACTGCCTGGACAACTTCGCCCACCATTGCGGGTTTTCATTGTGTTGCCGATTTACCTGCTTTATTTATTATAGTGCTTATCACTGCGCTTGTTTATAGAGGAATGAAAGAATCTCGAAATGCAAGCAACATGATGGTTGTTGTTAAACTTTGCATCATTTTATTGGTCATTGCCGTTGGTGTTTTTTATGTTGATAATGCCAATTGGCATCCGTTTGCTCCAAATGGTGTGGGCGGAATTCTAAAAGGCGTTTCGGCTGTTTTCTTTGCCTACATCGGTTTTGATGCTATTTCGACCACCGCCGAAGAATGTAAAGACCCACAGCGAGATTTACCCAAAGGAATGATGTGGGCTATTATTATTTGTACGATTCTTTACATCATTATCGCTTTGGTTTTGACCGGAATGGTTTCTTATAGCGAACTAAATGTTGGCGATCCGTTGGCGTTTGTTTTTGATAAATTAAATCTAAAATGGATGTCGGGAATTATTGCCGTTAGTGCGGTGATTGCCATGGCGAGTGTGCTTTTGGTTTTTCAAATGGGACAACCTCGAATCTGGATGAGCATGAGCCGTGATGGATTATTGCCTAAAAAGTTTTCAAAAGTGCATCCAATTTATAAAACACCCTCGTTTGCAACCATCGTCACCGGATTTGTGGTTGCCGTTCCTGCGCTGTTTTTAAATTTAACAATGGTTACCGATTTGTGCAGCATCGGCACTCTGTTTGCGTTTGTTTTGGTTTGTGCAGGAGTGCTTGTTTTGCAAAACAAACCCAATATTCCGAGAGGAAAATTTAAAACACCTTATGTAAATTCAAAATTCATTATGCCTGTTTTGATTGTTATTGGTTTGTTATTTTCATTTACGTATAACAAAAAAGCAAGTTTAGATTTTATTTTAAACGAAAAACAAGTTAATGCACCCGCCGAAATTGTGACTTCGTTATCAAAAGAAGAAACGCTCAACGTTTTGAAATTTGTTGCCGAAAATTATCATAAAGACCATAATGAAACCGATTTAGAAAAGCTATTGAGCAGTTTTGAAGACAACGAAACCCAATATCAACAAGTGGTTGCTTCATTGCCTGTGAGCGATGTTGTCAAGTTTGAAAGCGGTTTCAGTTTGTTTAAACACAAAATTCCGCTTTGGATTTTCTTTATTACTTTAATCGGTTTGACCATTTGGTCTTGGCGACAAAACCTGTCTTTGATTCCGCTTCTGGGCTTGATTTGCTGTCTGTATATGATGGCGGAATTAAGTATCTGGAACTGGATTTATTTCACTATTTGGTTGCTCATTGGGTTGGCAATTTATTTTGGGTACAGTCGAAAAAACAGTAAACTTAATTTTCCTGCGAGGACTGATTTTGAAAATGCTTGATAGCATTTCGCAATTTAGATTTTATTTAATACTATTTTTGTAGGACATTTTAACTTTGTAAATCAATAAAATATGATACTTCTAATTATTCTTGGCATTTTGTTGCTCATTGCCAGCGCAACCTTGAAAAACAATGCCAATCCGTTTTCAAAATTTGCCAATCCGCTTCGGGCTATTGGTTTTTTAGTGATTGCTTTGGGCGTAATTTCATCTACTTTCAAACAAATTGATGCCGGAAAAGTGGGCGTAAAATCACTCTACGGAAGCGTGCAACCCGACGTTTTGCCGAGTGGACTTCACATCATCAATCCGTTGCTCGACGTGACGGTTTTTGACATTCAAACCCAAAACTACACCATGTCGGCAATTCATAACGAAGGCGCGCAATCTGGCGATGATGCTATTCGTGTGCTTTCAAACGATGGTCTTGAAGTCGTGATTGATTTGACGGTTTTGTACCGCATCTCGCCCGAATCTGCCCCAACGATTTTCAGGCAAATTGGGGTCAATTATTCCGACAAAATCGTGCGACCTGTAACCCGAACCCGCATTAGAGACAACGCTGTTTATTATGATGCCGTGGCTTTATATTCTACAAAAAGAAACGAGTTTCAACAACGAATTTTTAAAACCATCGAGACCGATTTTAAATCAAGAGGACTTATTTTAGAGCAATTGCTTATCAGAAACATCAATTTGCCAACCTCTGTAAAAGCGACTATCGAAAGTAAAATTAATGCCGAACAAGATGCTCAAAAAATGCAGTTTGTGTTGCAAAAAGAAAAGCAAGAGGCCGAAAGAAAAAGGGTAGAAGCCCAAGGAATTGCCGATTATCAAAGAATTATTTCCACCGGTTTGTCGGACAAACAACTGCAATATGAACAAATCAAAGCCCAGAAAGAACTCGCCGCCAGCCCCAACACCAAGATTATTTTTATGGGAAAAGGCAGCGCACCCGTAATTCTTTCTGACAAATAAAAAACTAAAAAAACATGGAACTACCTAAATTCTTACTTGGCGACAACACCGATTTTCCAGATGATATTTTTATCATTCACCTCGATTATCCTCGATTTATCATCAATCTCAAAGACGATGAAATTGAGTTTCTAGAAGATGCCGAAGACCTCGACGAAAACGAACTCAACCTTGAAATGGAAGGACTAGTGATCGCGGCAAACGAATTTTATGACCGAGAAATATTGCGGTATGAAGAGTGATTTAATTATGAATTATTTGGGTTGCTGGTTGTCGGGCTAAAGCCTAAAGCCTATCGCCTATAACCTACTAACTAATTCCTACCACCTAAAACCTACTGCCTTCCAGTAGGTTTTTTTTTGTATAAACAATTTTTATTGTTTAGGTTATTGCTTTAATAGTTTTACTCTTTGCTGTCAGTGTTTTAGTTGCTGCCGTTAACGTCTTATTTTTTGCTGTCAGCTTTTTGATTAATGCTTTTATCGTTTTAATTTCTGCCGTCAGTTTTTTAGTTAGTGCTGTCAGTGTTTTACTCTCTGCTGTCAGCTTTTTGATTCGTGCTGTCAAAGTTTTGGTTCTTGCTGTCAGAGTTTTGGCTTTTGCTGTCAGTGTTTTGGTTCTTGCTGTCAGTTTTTTATAACCGTGCGCTGGCGCAGAATAGCAAAACTACAGCGACAATAACTAAAACTTTAACGGCAATATTTTAAAATAGTATTATTAATAATTTATTTCTTGATAACTAGAATTAAAATATTCAATATTTGATTTCAAATTATAAAATTTACTATTTAACTTTAGAAATTAAAAACAAATAGATGAATTATTTTAATAAATAGTGTAAACCAAAAAGAAGAAAGAAACGATTGATTATCAAAACCTCAAAAACCAATAACCGAGGATAAATGAATAATGGGATTGAGAGGGTGTCAGATTTTTTTATATATTTGGGGAATAAATAAAGCGAAACAAACCTTCGCCAATCTACCCAATTTTGGATGTATATGCGAAGGTTTGTTTCGTTTATAAACGAGTTAGCGGCAAGGCAGTGTCAAAATTACGTTTATATATTGTCTTACCATGGAAAATAAACAAATTTTAACTAAAATGATTTATAATTTTTCAATTGCAAACTTAAGTGCGATTGCTGCAAT
>CAIXNQ010000022.1 GCA_903920835.1 uncultured Bacteroidota bacterium
GGCAAAAAACAAAAAATTAGTGACTTAACATGTTAAAACAAAACTTACAATTCAAATTATCTCAAAAACTTTCACCTCAACAAATTCAGTTGATGAAGTTGATTCAGTTGCCTACTTTGGCATTTGAGCAACGTTTGTTGGAAGAAATGAATGAGAACCCAGCATTGGAATCGGGGAAAGATGAGGAAGAAGTTTATGAAAAAGACGAGTTCGACAACAACGACGAATACGATGATTATGAAGGAAGCGACAACATTGAAGCCGAAGACATCAACATCGATGAGTATTTAAGTAACGACGAAACTCCCGATTACAAATTACAAGCCAACAATTATAGCGATGACGACGACGACCGTGAAAGTCCGTTTGCATCGCCAGTGAGTTTTCATCAGGATTTAATCAATCAGTTGAATACGTTTATTTTGAATGATACTGATAGAGAGATTGCTGAATTTCTTGTAGGTAGCATTGACGACATGGGTTACATCCGTAGAACCATTCAAGATATTGTTGATGATATGGCATTTACGCAAGGGATTTATACTGATGAGGCAACTGTAGAACGCATCTTACACGTCATTCACGAATTGGAACCTTCAGGTGTGGGTGCGCGTGATTTGCAGGAATGTTTGTTGTTGCAACTGAAACACAAAACCCCAACTGAATCGGTGGCTTTGGCAATTGACATTATCGAACATCAGTTTGATGCTTTTACCAAAAAACACTATGATAAGTTACTTCAAAAGTATGGTATCTCGCAAGAGCAGTTAAAGAAAACCATTCACGAAATAGAAAAACTGAACCCAAAACCAGGTGGTTCGTTTACAGGAAACAACAAAGTGACCGAAAACATCATTCCCGACTTTGCTATTCGAATTAATGATGGCGAATTGGAATTGACGTTGAACGGTAGAAATGCACCCTCATTGCACGTTTCTAAAGATTACCAAGAAATGATGCAAACCTATAAAGATTCTCGTGATAAATCGCATTCGCAGAAAGATGCGGTGCAGTTCATCAAACAAAAATTGGATTCGGCTAAATGGTTTATTGATGCTATTAAACAACGTCAAGAAACTTTATATGTAACCATGAATGCCATCATGCATTTTCAACAAGAATACTTTTTGGATAGCGAAGAAACCAGCATGAAACCGATGATCCTAAAAGACATTGCTGACATGGTTGGTTTGGATATCTCTACAGTTTCTCGTGTAGCGAATAGCAAATATGTAGATACACCTTATGGGACTAAATTGATAAAAGAATTCTTCTCGGAAGCGATGAAGAACGACCAAGGTGAAGATGTTTCTACACTTGAAATCAAGAAGATTCTACAAAATGTGATTGAAGCCGAAGACAAACACAAACCACTACCCGACGATCAATTGGCAGATATCTTAAAAGAAAAAGGCTACCCAATTGCCCGAAGAACCATTGCTAAATATAGAGAGCAATTGGATATACCGGTGGCGCGAATGAGGAAAAAGATATAAAAACAAAGATTTGACGCTAATTTCCAAATTGAGTGTGATTCAATATAAAATTGATTTCTAACAAAAATATTGTGCTGTCATACTACTACGAGAGTTTCCCTGAAGGTTTTTTAGATCGTCATACTACTACGAGAGTTTCCCTGAAGCTTTTTTAGACTGTCATACCACTACGAGAGTTTCCCTGAAGCTTTTTTAGACCTTCATACTACTTCGAGAGTTTCCCTGAAGCTTTTTTAGACCTTCATACTACTTCGAGAGTTTCCCTGAAGCTTTTTTAGAC
>CAIXNQ010000023.1 GCA_903920835.1 uncultured Bacteroidota bacterium
GTTTTTTTGTATTGTCGTTTCAAATATATAAAAAACCCATCACAAAATTAAATTTCTCTATAATTATCCCTCGCTCCCTACAAACCCTATCGTGTGGCACTTCTTTATAAAGTATAATTAACAATTTTTCAAAACAAACTTCTATAAAACCAGCCCAAACCCCCATCATCCCTTCCAATCTACCACCATCCATTTCCCATATTTCCAATACCCATCCACCTCCCAAACAAACAAAAAAAAGGCGTCACTTCCTCAGCAACACCTAAAACCTAAAACCCCAATGAAGCTACTCCTTCCAAGAAGGGGTTGCTCAGACTCATTAAAATACCCTTCAAATTCAACCTCGACCTCCCGAGATGCGTCCTAACACAAGTAAGACTCGTCCTAACACAAGTAAGACTCGTTCTAACACTGTTAAGATTAATTCTAACGCTGGTAAGACTAGTTCTAACGCTGGTTAGATTCATTCTAACATTGGTTAGATTCATTCTAAAGCTGGTTAGATTCATTCTAACACTCCCGAGATGCGTCCCCGACCTCCCGAGATGCGTCCCTGAACTCCCGAGATTTATTCTCAAATCAGAATTTTATATATTTGGATTGATAAAAAGAGTAGCAAGCAACTGTTTATCAATCCATTGATTAAAAAAACAAAGTCAATGATTAAAAATGTGCTAATCATCACTGAACTCCTAAGCCTCAATAATCGAATTAATTTGTTTAAAAAGTTCACCATCGCTAAGGAATGCGCCTTGTTGAATGAGTTGAAAAATAGAATAGTTACGTTCGTCCGTAAATACTTTTTTTCCTGTTTTCATTTCAATTGTTTCTGTAAAAAGGTTGTCGCTCAACCATTGCAAACCTTCTTTAGTCAGAAAATCAATTTCAGGAACTAATGATTTTAAAACAATTGATTGAATATAAGTATCAAAACATTGAAATAAAAATATATGATTTTTAGAGAAGTGTTCTAAAAATTCGGCACGAGTCAGCACGCCTTCCCAAATCAAATCCGAAAAAACATCTAATTCTTGTTCGGCAACTTCGGGTTTTTCAGATTTAATTTTATCCCATTCTGCTTTGTCAATCGACTGAGTAGCAAGAAAAGTAACAAATTCTGAGTGTAGTTCTTCAAATTGTTCTTTGGTTAATCGAGCATATTTCATTGAAAAAATGTATTTGTTGGAATGTTTTAGACATAAAAAAATCCCGATTCTCATCGGGATTTAGTGTAATTAATTTAATAATTATGCTCTATCAGCAATAATTTCATAAGGTAATTCTACAATTACTTCACGGTGCAAACGAACAGAAGCAGTATATTTTCCTGTTCTTTTAACGATTCCAGAAGTAATGAATTTTCTGTCAATTTCGTGACCAGCTTTTGCAAGCGCATCAGCAATGTCAATGTTTGTAATAGATCCAAAAAGTTTCTCGCCACCAGCTTTTGCAGAAATTTTAATTTCAACAGTTTTCAAAGCTTCAGCAAGTGCTTTTGAATCGTTTACAACTTTAGCTTCTTTATAAGCTCTTTGTTTCAAGTTTTCTGCTAAAACTTTTTTGGCAGATGGAGTTGCTAAATGTGCAAACCCTTGAGGAATTAAAAAATTACGACCGTAACCGTTTTTAACGTTTACTACATCATCTTTAAATCCTAAATTTTGAACGTCTTTTTTAAGTATAAGTTCCATGTTGTTGTCCTTTATTATAGAAGTTAGGTTCCCTTGAATGAGAAACCAACAACTGAGTTTTTAATTATTTTAATAAATCCGCCACGTATGGCATTAATGCTAAGTGACGCGCTCTTTTTACAGCTACTGACACTTTTCTTTGATATTTTAATGAAGTTCCTGTTAAACGACGAGGAAGGATTTTTCCTTGCTCATTAACAAACTTTAATAAGAAATCTGCATCTTTATAATCGATGTATTTGATTCCTGATTTTTTGAAACGACAGTATTTTTTAGTTTTGTTCGTTTCTATGTTCAAAGGCGTTAAATATCTAATATCTCCGTCTTTTTTTCCTGATGCCGATTGTTGTAATGTTGCCATAATACTTAAGATTTAGCTGCTTTTAATTTAGTTCTTCTTCTTTCTGCCCAAGAAATTGCGTGTTTGTCTAAACTTACAGTTAAGAAACGCATTACTCTTTCGTCACGTCTAAACTCAGTTTCAAAAGCAATTAAAACTTCTGGAGCTAATTTGAATTCGAATAAATGGTAAAAACCACTTTTTTTGTTTTGGATTTCATAGGCCATTTTTTTCAAGCCCCAATCCTCTTTGGATACCATTTTAGCCCCTCTACTTGTAAGAAAATCTTCGAATTTGCTTACTGTTTCCTTTACCTGAACATCAGATAAAACGGGATTTAAAATGAAAACAGTTTCATAATGATTCATATAAATATGTTTTTAATTAAATAAAATTGGGTGCAAAAGTAATTCTTTTTTTCAAAAAAACA
>CAIXNQ010000024.1 GCA_903920835.1 uncultured Bacteroidota bacterium
GGAATATAAACTATGGGTTGGATTCCGAAATCGGGCAGGTATTTAACAAACTTCAACCATCGTTGCACGCCCGGACCTCCTGCTGGTGGCCAATAATAGGTAATTATTAATACTTTTTTTAGATTATCTTTCAATGCTTTAATACTTAATTTCGGTGTAAAAATAAGCAATCTTTTCTTAGTAAATTTTGAGATTTTTGAATCCAACTTCAATTGTATTTATTAAGTATCTTTGCCCAACTTTTCATGGAGGAGTTAAATTCTAATTTATTTGATGCGCTATTTTATTCAATTATCCTATAACGGAACACCCTATCACGGTTGGCAAATACAGCCCAACGCACTGAGCGTTCAAGAGGTTTTAAATAAAGCTTTATCAACAATTTTAAATCAGAAAATAGAAACTATGGGCGCAGGTAGAACAGATTCTGGCGTTCACGCTGCCGAAATGTTTGCTCATTTTGATTGCAATGAAATAAATTCGACTTCTAAATTAGTTCATAAACTAAATAATTATCTGCCCAAAAGTATTGCAGTACAAGAAATTTTTCTGGTAGATGATAACAATCACGCTCGATTTGACGCCAAAAAACGAACTTATCAATATCATATCAACATTAATAAAAATGTTTTTTTAGAAAACTTGAGTTGGTATTTTAATCAAAAACTTGATGTTGATAACATGAATGTTGCGGCGCAACTGTTAATAAAATATAATGATTTTGAATGTTTCTCAAAAGTTCATACCGACGTAAACAACTTTAATTGCACTATTTTTGAAGCGTTTTGGAAAGAACAGCAACAGCAATTAATTTTTACAATTACAGCAGATAGATTTCTGCGAAATATGGTTCGGGCAATTGTAGGCACTTTAATTGAAGTTGGTTTGGGTAAATTATCTATTCAAGATTTTACTCAAATTATTGAAAGTAAAAACCGTTCCAACGCTGGCGCATCAGTTCCTGCACACGGATTGTATTTGACAAAAATTGAATATGAAGATACTATTTTTAAAGATATTTCAGAAATTTAATTCAAAAAAAACAAAGCAAAAACATCATTTTTTTGCGAAATAATATGAAAGCAAAAGCATTTGACACACGTCTTTTTAAAAGAGTTCTAAAATATGCAAAACCCTATCGGTTGCGGCTGAATAGTGTGATATTATTTGCAGCTTCGCTTTCTGTTTTTGCGGCACTTCGCCCCTATTTATTGAAAGAAACGGTTGACAAATACATCAAAACGCAAGATGCTCATGGGCTATTGTTCTACATCATCATCATGGCTGTTGTTTTGTTGCTCGAAGTGGTTTCTAATTTCTATTTTGTTTATTGGGCAAATTGGCTGGGACAAGATATTGTGAAAGATATTCGTATTAAATTGTTCAAACATTTACTGAGCTTTAAAATGAAATATTACGACAATGCTCCCGTGGGTCAATTAGTGACTAGATCTGTTTCGGATATTGAGTCTATTGCAAAAATTTTCAGCCAAGGATTGTTTATGATTGCTAGCGAATTGATGAAAATGGTGGTCATTCTTATTTTTATGTTCTATATGAACTTTAAATTAACGTGGATTGTAATCATTGCAATGCCTATTTTGGTTTTTATTACCCGTATTTTTCAACGTAGAATGCAGGTTGCCTTTGAAGAAGTTCGGAATCAAGTTGCCAACCTCAACACTTTTGTTCAAGAACGAGTTACAGGAATGAAGATTGTGCAACTTTTCAATCGAGAGGATATTGAATATGAAAAATTCAAAGCAATTAACAGCAAACACAACAAAGCTTGGATTAAAACGGTGCTTTATAATTCCATTTTTTTTCCAATTGCAGATATTATATCGTCTTTAACTTTGGGTTGCATTGTTTGGTATGGTGGAATCAATATTCTGAATAATGATCATGTCACGACCTTTGGTGATTTATTTTCCTACACGATGTTCATCACGATGTTGTTTAATCCGTTGCGACAAATTGCCGACAAATTCAACGAAATGCAAATGGGAATGATTGCTGCCAATCGTGTTTTTGATATTTTAGACACCAACGATCAAATTCAAGATGTGGGTACAAAAATTGCACCCTTGTTTAAAGGAAATATTCAGTTTTCTAACGTACATTTCAGTTATATTCCTGGCGAAGAAGTAATCAAAGGAATTGATTTGGAAGTCAATTCTGGACAAACAATCGCTATTGTTGGCGCAACTGGTGCAGGAAAATCGACCATCATCAATCTGCTCAACCGTTTCTATGAAATTGACCACGGAACAATTTCGATTGATGGCGTTTCGATTAACGATTACACCCTTTCTTCATTGCGACAACAAATTGCTGTGGTGCTTCAAGATGTTTTTTTGTTTGCCGATTCCATTTTTAATAACATCACGCTTAACAATCCAAATATCAGCAGAGCAACTGTTGTTGAGGCCGCAAAGACCATTGGTGTTTATGATTTTATAATGTCGCTGCCCAATGGTTTTGACTATGATGTCAAGGAACGCGGCGCCATGTTGTCGTCTGGACAACGGCAGCTTATTGCTTTTTTGCGTGCTTTCGTGAGCAATCCAAGCATTTTAATTCTCGACGAAGCAACTTCTTCTATTGATACTTACTCAGAGGAACTTATTCAGAGAGCGACAGAAACCATTACCAAAAACAGAACTTCAATTGTTATAGCACATCGTCTCGCAACTATTATTAATGCCGACGTGATTGTAGTTATGGAAAAAGGAAAAATCGTAGAACAGGGTTCGCACGCCACTTTGATTTCAAAAACAAATGGTTTCTATAAAAAACTCTATGATTCGCAATTGCTTTTTAATAAAGAAGTTTAGTTAGAACAGTAAAGTTTATAATAATTTTTGAAAAGTTATATCTACTTTTAACGAATACTTTTTTTCAAGAACAAAGTATTTACAATTCTATTGATAGCTTAAATTTATTTACTTTTTATGGATTTTGCTCCATCACTTGACTTTCGTTAGCATTAACAGCTCTCGAATTAATGGCATTATTGTTTTGATCCGTAACAATTGCTACAAAACTGATATTTGAAGCATTAGAAACTGAAGCAGGAATTGGAACTGAAAAAGATTTAATGATTTGTTGACCAACTGTCATACTTTCTGTTATCTGGTTGCCCATTAAAGGTGTAATTGAACTTCTGAGCACATGTTTATGAATATAGTTATGATAAATTGGCGAATTAGAATTTCCGAAATAAGAAGAATAATTGGTTTGATCATGAATTAAATTGTTCTCTAACACTAAAACTACAAGTTTTAAACCAGTATAATTTTGAGCAAAATTTAATTTCACGTCCAGATTAATCATTCCGTTATCAACCACAGAGTTTAAAGCAACTCCAACACCACAATTAGCACTTGTTAAATTAATTGCTTGGGCAGTATTTGTAACTTCTGGAAACTTCCAAACTGTTGTTCTATTCAATCTCGAAATCGGCAATGCCAGCGGGTCGTTCGGTGAAACCAAATCTTTCAAAGGCTGGATATCCGCAAAATCATAAGGATCCGGTCCAGAATGAATTGCCACAACAACAGCATCATCTGTTTGTGCTTGAACTTGTTCAATCGCATAAGCAATTCGGGCACAATTGCCACACCAAGTTCCAGTATAATCTTCTATCAAAACTCTTTTCTTGAAATAACCAGAAACGGGCGGTGCTTTCATATCTGCAGCTGGAATATTTTCAATAACAACAGTACCACTACAAGATAAAAAGACTAAAAACAAACTATAGATAAAGTTCTTTTTCATTAAAACACTAAATTATAAATTTATTATTTTGATTTTAAATTCAAAAAAAATGACTCCTTGAGCATCTAAATCAAATAACGCAATACAAATAAAACAAAAAAAACTTTAGTCATAACTAAATTATTTATTTATTTGTGGAACAAACATGTTTAATGATGAATAAATTTTTTCTTTTATTACTGCTGACAACAATCGCTATATTTTCTCAAAAGAAACTTCCAGATTTAAGTTTAAATTCCCTTGAAGGAAAAACCATGTCACTAACTTCGGATTTTTCTGAGAAAGACAAAATTTATATATTTTCATTTTGGGCAACTTGGTGCGGACCTTGCATTAACGAACTTGACGAAATAAACGACTTGCAAATTGAATGGAAGAAAAACCTAAACTTTGAAATTATTGCTGTGGCAACCGACGATTCAAAAACTCAAAAACGTGTAAAACCTCTCGTTAACGGAAAAGGTTGGAGTTATAAAGTACTTCTTGACACCAATCAAGATTTTAAAAGAGCCTTGTCTATTGCTAACATTCCTTATTTAATTGTTGTTAAAAATAACAGTATCGTTCATATTCAAAATGGTTATACTCCTGGGAGCGAATCAGAATTATACGAAAAACTGAAAGGATTGTAAAACATGAAAAAAACTATTTTTACTGCATTATTCTTAACTTTTAATATAGTTTCATTTGCACAACAGAAAGCTAGTGTTTTTGGTGGTTTCGAATCAAATGCTCAGTGGTATTTAAATGACAAAAGCCTGAAAGATGAATTTAATAACCCAACTGTTCAACCAGAAAATCCTTTGCGGTCGAACAATTATCTATTTGTAAACTATAAATACAGCAATTTTTCAGCAGTAATTCAAGCAGAAGCCTACCAAAATGACGCTTTATTGAATCTGAATCCTAAATATAAAGGAACGCACCTTGCCACTTATTTTGTTCAATTCAAAAACAAAAAAGTGGATCTGACTTTAGGCTATTTCTATGAACAATTCGGAAGCGGATTGCTTTTTAGATCTTGGGAAGACCGTGCTTTAGGATTAAATAACGCCCTTAGAGGCGCACGATTTATTTATAAACCCGCTAATTTCTTAACTCTAAAATCCATCTACGGACAACAACGAACTGGTTTTGATGTTGCCAAAAGTAAAATATATGGACTTGATACAGAGCTTTCACTTTCAGATTTATTGAAGCTCGAACAAACTGATTTGTCATTAGGATTGACTTATATCGGCAGAGACGAAAAAATGGATATTGAAAATCAAAATTTCAACAACCTAACCAATGGTTTTGGTGGACGAATAAATTATAACAATCAATCGTTTTATCTTTCTACAGAATATGACTATAAATCTAAAGATGCCGTGGTTCAAATTGAAAATCAAATCGACAACAGATTTATAAAACCGGGCAATGCGCTATTAGTCAACACTGGTTTTTCTAAAAAAGGATTTGGCATAGACGCTACTTTTAGACGGATAGAGAACATGAGCTTTTTTTCTGAAAGAAGTGCCAAAGGAAATAAATATAACGATCGAATTATGAATTTTATTCCAAGTTTAACCAAGCAACATCATTATAATTTAGCCAATATTTATGCCTATCAAGCCCAACCCAACGTATATTTAGTTGATAAAGATGTAGTGAAAGCTGGCGAAATTGGTGGTCAAATAGATATTTTTTATGACGTTAAAAAAAGAACACTTTTAGGTGGCAAAAACGGTTTGAAGATTGCAGCAAATGTTTCTTCGTGGAATGCGCTTAGTGGCACGTTTTATATCAATACACCTCAAGATTATAATACCGACTATTTTGGTTTTGGTAAACGTTATTTTACTGATTGCAACACCGAGATTACAAAAAAATGGAACTCTAAATGGCAAACGGTTTTTAGTTACATCAACCAGTTTTATGACAAAAAATTAGTAGAAGGTGAAGCTGGAATCATCAAAAGCAATATTGTTGCTGCTGAAGTAACTTATAAATTAAACACCCATAAATCTATCAGAGTTGTTGGCGAACATCTTTGGGCAGATTATGATAAAAAAAATTGGGCTGGAGCAACCACAGAACTAAACTTAAATTCTAGATTTTCTGTCTATGTTTCAGATTTATATAATTATGGCAACGAAAATAGTTACCAACAAAATCATTATTACAATCTGGGTGGTTCGTTCCGTAAAAATGCTTCAAGAATTGCTTTAAATTATGGTCGTCAGCGTGGCGGATTGGTTTGTGTTGGGGGCATTTGTCGTCAAGTACCAGAAAGCAGTGGCATTTCAATAGCTTTGAGTACTGCTTTTTAAAATACAGTTGCATCATAAAAAAAAATGCTGAAACCTTTATTAGTTTCAGCATTTTTTATTGAAATATTACATTTTTATCTTTTTACAAATTTCTGTGCTAACTTTTGACCATCAGCAGTAGTAAAATTAATTAAGTAAACTCCTGTACTTAACTTTGAAACATCAACAGATTGATTTCCATTAGTAAGATAATGAGTGCTAATCTTTTTTCCACTCATATCTAAAATATCCAATTGAACATTTTTTTGAC
>CAIXNQ010000025.1 GCA_903920835.1 uncultured Bacteroidota bacterium
AGCTATTCTTTAATAATTACAATTTGCTCAATGCGGATAAAAATCTATATCGATATAAAATCATTGGATTATCCAATAATTGGAGTGATTTTGATAATGCTACAAAAATTCAACTAAGAGGGATACCAAACGGAAAATTCAAGTTGATCATTGAAGGTAAAAATATTGGAAATGGAACTGTTTTTCAGAATAAAATACTTTCACTCGTCATTATGCCACCATTTTGGAAAACAAGTTGGTTTGTCATAATTTGTATAATTATAGTGCTGTTGATTGGGTTCTCTATTTATAAAAAAAGGATTCAGTTTCTTGAAGCTAAAAGTGAAATTCAAAAACGATTGGCCGAAACCAAGATGGAGGCATTGCAAAGCCAGATGAATCCTCATTTTATATTTAATGCCATGAATTCAATTCAAAACTTTATCATTAAAAACAATGTAGATGAAGCCCTGATGTATATGACTGAATTTTCAAAATTAATCCGTCAAACACTAGATAACTCCTCGCAACTGAAAATCAACCTAGAAAAAGAAATACATTATTTGCAGACTTACATACATTTGGAGAACATGAGGTTTAAAGAAGCTGTTAATTTTAAAATAAATCTTCCAGAAGAAATAGATCCTTTTGAAATAGAAATACCTCCAATGTTGCTGCAGCCATTCATCGAGAATGTTTTCGTGCATGCTTTTGATTCCAATTCTAAAAACCCAACTTTAGAA
Organism: uncultured Bacteroidota bacterium; assembly: GCA_903920835.1. Lineage (GTDB taxonomy): Bacteria > Bacteroidota > Bacteroidia > Flavobacteriales > Flavobacteriaceae > Flavobacterium. The sequence goes on from CAIXNQ010000025.1 coordinate 723, forward strand.
GTTTCTTTTCAATTAAAAGAGACCTTACTACTTTGTGAAATTAAAGACAATGGCAAGGGAATAAACAATGAAAGATTAAACAAACTCAACACTTCTAAAGGCATAAAATTAGTCAAAGAACGAATAGGATTATTTCAAGATAACACTATAGCACCTGTTACAATCATTTCAGTTCCAAATCAAGGAACGACCATTATTCTACACATAGAAATAGCTGTTTAAACACGCTTAATAGTCAAAGCGAGACGTTCACTAAATCTTTGGTTTTGTTTGTTTTAATTGGAATAATTTTGAAGTCAATCTAAAAATGAAAAAAATTAATTTTATCCTACTGATTATTATTTCTCAATTATTAATTAATTGTAGTAAAAGTGATACTGTTAGCACTTCTGCACCTTCAAATAGTAGTACTTTTTCGATGAAGCTGAATACCTTAAATTGTATTCCAATAACACCAACCACTAATAGTGTTTTGTGTTGGAATAAAGTAACTAATAATGATGGTACTCACTATTACACAGTAGATTTTTTATTTAGTAGAAATGGCGATAATAGTCCATGGAATCAAATGCAATTACAACTTAAAACAGAAAATATAACAACAAATCAAATATTTCAAGTTAATACAACTTCTGACCCTATTAGTCAAATTTCAATAATGGATGGAGGGGCAATACGTTTTTATAATTCAGCTTCAAATTCAACTGGTCAAATTAAAATCACACAATTTGATGGAGTAACAATGAGTGGGGAATTTTCCTTTGGCAATTTAAAAGAAACGCAAAATTATTCAACTGTACCATTCATCAACATCACTGATGGTGTGTTTACAAATATTCCAAAGAAGAATTAATTTATTGCTGAAAGTTTATCAGTTTTGCTTTAAGATAATCAAGCCGCAAGTGAAATTGCGGCTTTTTTACGCTTAATAGTCAAAGCGAGACGCTCACTAAATCTTTGTTTTTGTTTGTTTTTGATAAAATACATTTGTGAAATAATAACAATTTAAAAAAAATTAAAGAATGAAAAAATTATTACTGACGTTGTCAATTGTTTTAGCTTTAACAAGCTGCACTACTACAAGAACAGGGGTGCTTTCTACACCAGCTTATGCTCCAAAAGCTGAAATTAATCCAATTAGAGCAAATATTGAAGTTGATATGAACAAAAATCTAGTTGGCGAATCAACCTCATCTTATTTCTTGATTTTTCAAGTAGGCGGTGGAAATAAATTTGCAGACGGAATGAGTTATTCTTCTGATACTAATTTTAGCTTTCTATTCAAAGCTAGAGAAAACAAAACAAAATCGGCAGCAGCTTATAATGCTATTGAAAATTCAGGAGCAGACATAATTGTTCATCCAAACTATGTTGTAGAAATTCATGACTATTTACTATTTAAAGAAATTAAAGTAAAAGTAACTGGATATGCTGGTTACTTCAAAAAATTCTATCAAAAAGAATATAAAGACAATGAAGATGTTCAATTAAAATTGGACGTTAGCGCTAAAAAATAATTTTTTGTTTGTTTAAAAATTAATTTAAAAGCTATGATTTTTCATAGCTTTTTTTCGATTTAATAGATTAGTACCAACAAAAAAAATCCCAACCTGATGAAATTTGGTTGGGATTTTTTTTACTCGATTACTGTAGTCTGTAACTTTAGACCTTCGAATTTAAGACTTTGCTACCAAAGCACTACTCATTTCCATAGAAATTGAAGAACGCTCCATTTTTAGTTTGCCCGACATGGTTTCGATAACTACTGTTGTGTCGGCTAGTTCACTGATTTTGCCGTGAAGTCCGCTTTTGGTAATGATTTTGTCGCCTACTTTTAAATTGCTTTCAAATGCTTTTTCGTTTTTAGCTTTCTTTTGTTGTGGTCTAATCATAAAAAAATAGATTACCACAAACATTAGCATGAACGGCAAGAATTGTTGAATTTGTCCCATTGTGTTTATTGTTTAAAATTAATATGTTGCTATGCCTCGTTTTGAATTTACAAAAGCATAAATTGTTAATACTTCTGATCCTGATTTTGTATTTGCTACTAAAGTAACTGTTTTCATTACTTTTCCGTTTTTACCTTCGGAGTTGAATGATACTTTGATTACGCCTTTTTTGCCTGGAGCTATTGGTTCTTTTGGATAATCCGGAACGGTGCAACCACATGACCCGTGAGCTTCTTTGATAAGCAATTCGTTTTTGCTGTTGTTTGTAAATTCAAATGCTGTCGTTACTTTATCTCCTTGATTGATGTTCCCAAAATCATGTTCTTTTACAGAAAACGTCATATCGGCAATGCCTTTAACGGTTTTTTTCTGACAAGAAAATGTGGTTAAAACCAGAACTAAGCTGCATAAATAAGTTATTTTTTTCATTTTATAAATAATTTACATTAATCCGCGACCAATTTTTTTTAATCGTTGGTTGCTTTCAAATTCTTTAACAAGATTGTCTAAGATTCCGTTGATAAAAATACTACTTTTTGGAGTTGAATATTCTTTTGCAATTTCTACGTATTCATTTATAGTAACTTTTGATGGAATAGACGGAAACTTTAATAATTCGCAAATCGCCATTTTAAGAATTATCATGTCAACTTCGGCAATTCGTTCTGCATCCCAATTTGGGGTTTTGTTTTCAAACTCCTTGGCTAGTTCAGTTTCGTTTAAGATTGTTTTTCTAAACAAAAGGCTAACAAATTCCCTGTCTTCGGTATCTTTAAATATTTTTGGAACAGAAAATGAGTTTGGATTATCTGCTTTAATCGCTTTAAGTTGTTTGACAATTGCAGTGTTTACCATCGGAATATCGTCAACCCAAGTGAGTTTATGGTCTTCGAGGTAGTCGTATAATTTTTCGTTGGTTACTATAATTTCAGAAAATAAATCAACAATAAATTGTTTGTCTGCTTCAAAAGAAGTGGTTTTGGTTTGCATGTAATTTTCATACAAAGCACTTTGCTTAATTTGATTAAGCATCAATAAAATGTAATCGTCGTTAAGCGTCCAATTGTTTATTTTACGGTTTTCGAGCGCCATGCTCAAACCGTTATGCTCGCACAAAAAAGTAAGTAAAGCATTGGAGACAAACTTTTGATTTGGATTTTTATCTTCTTTAGTTGCCAAATGTTTTTGGCTGCTTTTTTCAAGAAATTCTTCTTCTTTCTTTTTGATTTCAATCAAAGCCGAAAGCATTGTTAAATATAAATCTTGACTGTTTTCGATGCTGTAATAAAGAAATTTTTCTTCTTTAGTAATATCGTCGGAACCATTTTGATGCATTGCATAAATGGTCTGCATAATTTTAACACGAATATGTCTTCTATTTAACACTTGATAAGAACTTTAAATTGATTAGGCAAAAGAAATACTTTCGCTCGGCAAAAGTAGCACTATAATTGGGCAATCAAAATTTAATTAGCGTGCGTTTTCTAATTTTCTCTGGTCAATTCTGTTTTGAGCAATTGTAAAAGCCGCTTGGTGCGAAGTTAAATCATGTTTTGTGGCATAATCAAAAATTTCTAAAGTAGTATTATAGATATTTTCTGTTCTGCGCAAACTTTCTTCGCGTTCGTACTTTACTATTTCGGCATAAACATTGATAATTCCGCCAGCGTTGATTAAAAAATCGGGCGCATAAACGATACCTCTTTCTCTTAAAATTTGACCGTGTATGTTCTCATTTGCCAATTGATTGTTAGCAGCACCAGCAATTACTTTTGCTTTTATTTTATAAACAGTATCGTCGTTGATGGTTGCTCCCAAGGCACAAGGCGCATAGATATCAACATCTGCGCTATATAAATCGGAATCAGTAAAAATTGTTACACCATATTTAGCGGCAATTTCGATTAATCTTTCTTGGTTAATGTCGGCAATGGTTACAATCGCACCTTCTTTTACTAAATGTTCAACTAAGGTTTCACCAACGTGACCAATTCCTTGAACCAACACTTTTTTACCGTCCAGTTTTTCTGAACCAAACTGAAACTTTGCCGCAGCTTTCATTCCCATATAAACGCCATAAGCAGTAACAGGAGAAGGATTTCCAGAGCCACCAATAGATTGTGAAATTCCAGTAACGTGGGGGGTAACTTTTCTAATTCGATCCATGTCTTCGGTAGTAGTGCCTACGTCTTCGGCAGTGATGTATCTACCGCTTAATGAATTTACAAATTCACCAAATTTCGTAATCATTTCGGGGGTTTTGTCTTTCTTAGCATCGCCAATAATGACTGCTTTTCCGCCACCAAGATTTAAACCTGTAATTGCAGATTTATAAGTCATGCCTCTCGAAAGTCTTAAAACATCGTTCAAAGCTTCCCATTCGTTGGCATAATTCCACATTCTTGTGCCGCCCAATGCGGGTCCCATAACCGAATTATGGATGCCTATTATTGCTTTCAAACCTGTATCTTTGTCGTTGCAAAACACAATTTGTTCGTGGTTATCAAATGATAATTGACCAAATACGGGATTGGTTTTTTGAAGTTCGTTTACTGATGTGATTTCTACGTTCATACAGATTTGTTTTTTTAATATTATTGAGCTTTAATCAAAAACTAAGCACAAAACTACAATTAAATTCAAAATACAGCTTTAAATTTGTAAAAAATTATGGAATCCTTAATAATACAATTGCAATCACGAGGGTTGATTAAATGCGAAAACGAAATGAATCTGTCAATTTTTAGCATGTTATGCTTATAAATATTCCTAATTAAATGAAAGAATTACAATATATCAATAAATATTTCATCAAATACAAATACCGATTTTTATTGGGCGTATGTATTACAATTATTACACAAGTTTTTTCTTTATTCACTCCAAAACTCATCAGCCAATCTTTTAAGGCTATAGAAACCTATTCAAAAAACAGCTCCGAAAATATAGAACTCATACGTTCTGAATTGTTTCATAATATTTTATTAGTAATCGGAACGACTCTTATTGCTGGACTTTTTTCGTTTTTAATGCGACAAACATTGATTGTGATGTCGCGACACATTGAATTTGACTTAAAGAACGAAGTATTTAAACAATATGAAAATCTGTCGCAACATTTTTATAAAAAAAACCGCACTGGAGATTTAATGAACCGAATTAGCGAAGATGTTGCCAAAGTTCGGATGTATGCTGGTCCTGCCGTGATGTATTCTATCAATACTTTTATTCGGTTTGCGATTGTAATAACTTCGATGTATCATGTCTCGCCCAGATTAACGCTTTATACCTTATTGCCGTTGCCTATTTTGTCTTATTTTATTTTTAAATTAAGCCAAGAAATAAACAAACGAAGCACTGTTTTTCAGGAATATCTCTCAAAAGTTTCTAGTTTTTCTCAAGAAATATTTTCTGGAATCAGGGTAGTTAAAGCCTATTCGCTAGAAGCGCAGCAGCAACAAAACATGATCAATCTGTCGGAAGAAAGCAAAACAAAAAGTTTGCAATTGGCTAAAGTAAACTCTTTGTTTGGACCATTAATGCTGGCGCTTATTGGCGTGAGCAATCTTGTGGTGATTTATTTTGGTGGATTAATGTACATCAACGGAACGCTAAAAAGCATTGGCACAATTGCCGAATTTATTTTATATATCAATATGCTTACTTGGCCCGTAGCTTCGTTAGGTTGGGTTTCTTCAATGGTTCAAGAGGCTGAAGCATCGCAGAAAAGAATCAACGAGTTTCTAAAAATTCAACCAGAAATTAAAAATAACAATCCGAATAATTCTAAAATCAATGGCGCAATTGAATTTAGAAATGTTTCTTTAGTATATGAAGACACGAATTATAAAGCCTTAAACAACATTTCTTTCCGCATTAATAAAGGTCAAACATTGGCAATATTAGGAAAAACCGGTGCTGGAAAATCGAGCATTCTGTCTTTAATAACCAGACTTTATGATGTTTCTGAAGGCGAAGTTTTGATTGATAATTTAAAAATTGACCAAGTCAATCTCTATGATTTGCGCAACAGCATTGGGATTGTGCCTCAAGATGCGTTTTTGTTTAGTGATTCTATAAAAAACAATATCAAGTTCGGAAAAGAAACTGCTACTGATGAAGAAGTAATTGCAGCCGCCCAGAAAGCTGCTGTTCACAACAATATTATGGCATTCCATCAGCAATATGAAACCATATTGGGCGAGCGTGGCATTACGCTATCTGGTGGGCAAAAACAGCGGGTTTCGATTGCTAGAGCATTGATAAAAAACTCAGAGATTTTATTGTTTGACGATTGTCTTTCGGCAGTTGACACCGAGACTGAAGAGATAATATTGAACAATTTGCTTGATTTTTGCAAAGACAAAACAACCATAATCGTTAGTCACAGGGTATCTTCGGCAAAAAATGCAGATAAAATTATCATATTAAGCGAAGGCAAAATCATTCAAGAAGGCACTCATAATCAATTAATCAATCAAGAAGGTTACTATAAGGAACTCTATCTAAAACAAATTTCTGAAAAAGATTTGGCATAAGTGTTGCTTTATTTCCTTTTTTTTTTGACTTTTGAATTTTACTTTTAACCCGTTAAAAAAGTTGTTATGTATAAAAGAGATCAAGATATGTCAGACAGAGAATCGGTGTTTTCAAAAGTATTGCGTGCCGGCAGAAGAACCTATTTTTTTGATGTCAAAGCGACCAAAGCCGATGATTATTTTATGACCATCACCGAGAGTAAAAAATATACCGAAGAAGATGGTTCGTTTCATTTCAAAAAACATAAAATCTATCTTTATAAAGAAGATTTTGCTGCATTTTCTGAGATTTTGCAAGAAATGAATCAGTTTATTATAGAGAATAAAGGCGAAGAAGTAATTTCTGAACGTCATCAAAAAGATTATAAAAGACCAACGTCATCAAACGATGAAATTCCAGAATCAAATATTGACAAAAGCTTTACCGATATTGACTTTGATGATATTTAAAAGATATCTTTAATATATACCTTTCAATTAAAAAAGACGCAAATAGCGTCTTTTTTTTATAAAACTAAATTTTCAATACTAGGTTTCAAAAGTTACAGGTTTCAAGTTCGCGGCAGGTCAATAATTTTATATTTTGATATCGCAGCTGCCAGAAAATTTTCTGCTTAAATATCAATATTGTTTTTTAAAGTAATATTGTTATCAATAAAATTATCATTTTGCCTTTTTTAAACACAAACATGCCACATTCAAATACAAATCTGCCAGATTGAAGTATAAAAATGGCAGATTCAAATACAAATGTGGCTCTTTCAAATACAAATGTGGCTCTTTTAAATACAAATGTGGCTCTTTCAAATACAAATGTGGCTCTTTCAAA
>CAIXNQ010000026.1 GCA_903920835.1 uncultured Bacteroidota bacterium
ACATTAATCCTTACGTTGAGACAATTGAGGATAAAAAGGAATTAATAGGCTTAGAATACGATGAATTACTTGGATATAGTTATTGGGTAAAAACAACCTACAAAAACGGAACTTGCGATTATTGTTTTAAAACACAAAAAGTGTAAATACATAGCACATGAAAAAAGGACTGAAATACATTGTGAGAACACCAACATCAATTCTACCGCAAACAGTAACCGTTGTGGACGAAACTGATAACTGCTACCAATTCATGTACTCCAACGGTTCATTGTCTTGGGAAAAGAAATCTGATTACCCTGAAACATGTATTGTGGCGGAACAAACAATTTAATTATGGAACAATACAGGGTATTTCACAATAAAAACACCAAACCGCGCAACAGGGCTGAAGCGTTTATGATTGATTTTATAAAGTCATTTACGGCTTGTGAACTCGACATGACATTGCAAGAACTAAGAGAATTCTTTATTTCAGAAGCCAACATTTTGCCAAAAAGCTATGGAAAAGTAATTTTCAAAGAAATAACTATCATTTCTAAAATAATGGGCAAGGAGCATATTCAGAAACGTGGATTTGCAATGTATGGTAGTGGGCGCGGCACGTACACACTTAGTATTTCGGAAACAGTTGAAAAAGATACGAGTAAATGAAATTAGAAAACCACATAGTAAATCGGCTACTCAGGGATGAAAATCTATGGGTTGAAATGATAATGGCGCAAGCTGAAAAAGATGGTGTAACTTTTGCAAAGGGAGACGATGACGCTATACTCAGATACGGTGGCATGTACAAAATGCTCAACAATGAAGGCAACAAAACTTACTTTGTAACGAAATCCGTAACGGAGAAACTAAATTTGTTGGACACAAAGAAATGTTTGGATGCTGAAGGTTGGAAGATATTCAATACGCTCCCTGATTTCAAAAAGACGTTTATTCTGCCTGAAGGTAATAGTTTAACATTCCATAGAAAAACATAGAAATCTATGAAAACTGCGGAATATTTTTGAGAGAGTTGAGGGTTGATAGCACTCTCTTTGGGCTTACTACAACGCCCTGTATCCCCTCTGCAAAAGCGTTGGGGATTACTTTTCTGATGATGTTGCCACTGCCGTTGCAGTCAGCGTTTATGAGCGTTCCCGCACCGCTTTTAAACAGTCCACGCTTCACTCTTTTGCCAACGTATTTTGCGCGGTGTTCTATCGGTTCGTTGTCAATAAAACTACACTTGCTCGTGTGCGCCTCTTCCGTCGTAAACACAGTGATACCAACGCTTTCAGCCTTGTACTGCAACATTTCTATGAACCTCGCGTGTGGTATTTGTACGAAATTCTGATTGCCCACCACGCCCATGCTCACGCTCGTTTTCCACTGCTTGTTTTTTCCGATTACCAACGTGCCAATGTTGTTGAAAACAAGATGCGAAACAATAAGTTTACTTGCGTGATGCAAATAATAATCCACTTTATTGTTGCGTTTTTCCGTGAGCGTGCGTATGCGGCGCGACGTGCCGACACCGATAATGGACTTGTATTTCGCGAGTTTTTTATTGTAGTATGCGTTGATATTTTTGAGTGGTCTGCCGTTAATGAGCAGTGGCGTTACGCCACAAACATTTGAAGTTACAGCCGCTAAATTATTCACGCCAATATCAATCCCCGCAACACGCTTTTTATCCAAACATAAATCCTCCTTTTTCTTTTTGTAAACCACGTCAACCACATAAAACCCTACACGCGGAACTACGCGCACCTGCTGTATTTCATGCTGTTTCGTGCGTATTTTTACACTCGTTCCTGAGAGCGCAATTACACTGCTTTTCAACTCCGTTTTCGACACCGCTTGTATCGTGTACGTGAGCAAATTCCTGCCGCATTGTTTGTCTTTATATTTCGGTAGCTTGGGTCTGCCTGTGAACTTATCCTTGCTCGTTTTATAAACCTTCAGAGCCTCGAAAAACGACTTCCAATCACGCTCCAATTGCATCAAAACCTGTTGGCTGACTTTCGCGGGAAGTGCCGTGTAATCAGGCTGTCGCTCGTTTTGGAGCATCTTTTGCAGCGTGTTATAACGCAACCACTCCGCATGTTCACGCTTGCCTTCTTCTTTTTCTTTCGTAGTCTCAATGAACATCTGCCGCGTCAGAAAATTAGCGTAGTTGTAAAGGTTTTTCGACAAAAATGTAAGGCTGTCAAGTTCTTCAAAATGAACGCTCGCACGACCTATTTTGTGTCGTTCAACGAGCGTTATGAAATTTATTTTGTCGTTCAAGATAAAGAATGTAAATTGCAACACGAAAGTAATGATAATAATCAACAACACAAAATTTATTTTATGGCAGCAAAAGCAAAACCACGCGCTACAAAGTCTTTCAGGATGAACATTTCCTGCATCAGACTACTTGAAAAACTGTGCAAAATCCACAAGCGCAGAAGCGGTAATATGGTGGAATATTTAATAATAGAAGATGCTGAAAGGCATGGGTTGAAAGTGTAAAGTGTTTCTTTTGGCACGAATTTTGC
>CAIXNQ010000027.1 GCA_903920835.1 uncultured Bacteroidota bacterium
AAGAAAACGAAGTTGAAAAAACAACTCTAGAACAAGAAAAACAAGAACAAGAGAAGTTAGTTAATTCAATTAAAAAAGATAAGAAGAAAATTGCGGGCGAAATTAAAAAACAACAAGCCGAAACCCGAGCAATTGATCGCGAAATTGATAAATTGATTCGTGAAGCTATTTCGGCTGCCAATAAAAAAGCAGCTATTGCAACTGCTAAAGCCAACCCAAGAAGAATCGTGACTGTTGCCGAAACAAAAGCAAGCGAATCTTCAACCAAAATAGTTTTGACTACCGAAGGCAAAATAGAATCTGATAATTTCAAAGCCAATAGAGGCAGACTTCCGTGGCCAGTAGAAAAAGGTTTTGTTTCTTTAAAATTTGGCGACCAACCTCATCCGCTTGTAAGCTCACTGTTGATTCACAATAGTGGTGTAGAAATCACAACCGAACAAGGCGCCAACGCTAGAGCAGTTTTTGCTGGCGAGGTTACCCAAGTTCAAGTAGTTTCTCCTGTAAGCAAAGCCGTAATCATTAAACATGGAGACTTTTTTACGGTCTATCAAAACCTAAGCAAAGTTTATGTTCACGAAGGAGAGAAAGTAAGCATCAAACAAAATATTGGACAAATTAGAACCAACGGCGATACTGGAAAAACCACTATGAAGTTTATGATCTCTCAAAACATTAGCTACGTAAATCCAGCACTTTGGTTGTTTAATATGTAATGATTTCTCTGTAACTTATAGAGATTTGGCGATGAAGTTTATTGACCTATCTAACTTGAAATTCTAAATTTTTCTGCGCATTCTTGCAACAGGAATTTCGAGGGTTTCACGATATTTTGCGATAGTTCTTCGTGCAATCGGGAATCCTTTTTCTTTCAAAACATCTGCTAGTTGATCGTCGGTTAAAGGTTTGAGTTTGTCTTCGTTTTCGACCAGTGTTTTTAAAATTCTTTTGATTTCAATAGTTGAAACATCTTCGCCTTGATCGTTTTTCATCGCTTCCGAGAAAAACTCTTTTATCAGTTTCGTTCCATAAGGTGTTTCGACATATTTGCTATTGGCAACCCTTGAAATTGTTGAAACATCAAGACCAACTTCATCTGCAATGTCTTTCAGAATCATGGGTTTGATTTTGGTTTCATCACCTTCTAAAAAATAATCTTGCTGAAAATACATTATCGCATTCATAGTAACCAATAATGTTTCTTGACGTTGCTTGATTGCCTCTATAAACCACTGTGCAGCATCTAGTTTTTGTTTGATAAACTGAACCGCATCTTTTTGTGTTCTATTTTTTTCGTAGGAACTTTTATAAGTCTGCAAAAGCTGTTGATAATCTTTTGAAATATGAAGTGAAGGTGCGTTTCGTCCGTTTAAAATCAATTCGAGTTCGTCGTCAACGATCCGAATTGTAAAATCGGGAACCACATGTTCGGCTACTTTTGCACTACCTGTATAAGAACTTCCGGGTTTTGGGTTGAGTCGTTCTATTTCGTTAATTGCATTTTTCAGCTCTTGGTTTGAAATGTTTAATAATTTGAGTAACTTTTCATAATGTCTTCTCGAAAAAGCATCAAAATGTTCTTCAATTAAAGTTATTGCCAGAAGAATGTTGTCTGTTGGAGTTTTACGTCTTAATTGTAGCAACAAACAATCTTGAAGATTGGCAGCACCAACACCAGCAGGTTCAAGTTGGTGAATTAAATGTAAAACTTTTGAAACCTTTTTTTCATCCGTATAAATGCTTTGTGTAAAAGCCAAATCATCAACGATATCGCTTATTGACCTGCGCAAATAACCCATATCGTCAATGCTGCCAACAAGAAATTCGGCAATTTGAAATTCGGTTTCATTGATGATAAACGTATTGAGCTGATTAAGTAAATCCTGATGAAAACTTACAGATTCGGCTAACGGAGATTCGTATTCTTCATCGTCGTTGCTGTAATTATTGGTTTGTGTTTTATATTCAGGAACGTCGTCGTCGCTGAGATATTCATCAATATTTATTTCTTCAGTATCGTTGTTGTCATTTTCATCAGAGTTGTCAAATTCTTGAATGTCATCAAACTCTTCCCTCTCATTTTGCTCTTCGTCGCTGCCAGCTTCTAATGCTGGATTCTCGTTCATTTCTTCTTTTAACCTTTGCTCAAATGCTTGGGTTGGCAACTGAATCAATTTAGTTACCAGCATTTGTTGCGGAGAAAGTTTTAGACCGAGTTTTAAACTAAGGGACTGCTTAAGCATTGTTTCTATTTTATTGAAATGGTATAATGTTGTTTAATCAAATAGCGATTGACTTACAACTTATGACTTACAACTAAAAACTATTTTTAAAATTCTGCGTTCATTGGCGTTCTTGGAAACGGAATAACGTCTCTAATATTTGACATTCCCGTTACGAAAAGCACCAAACGTTCAAAACCTAGTCCGAAACCAGAGTGAACGGCACTTCCAAAACGGCGTGTGTCAAGATACCACCACAATTCGTGTTCGTCGATGCCAAGTGTTTTCATTTTGATTGCCCTCTATGCCTTCAATTGGTCGCGCCTCAGCGGGAGTGCCGGAGAGGATATCTCGGTGAAGCAGGGAGGGCA
>CAIXNQ010000028.1 GCA_903920835.1 uncultured Bacteroidota bacterium
AAAACGAAATCATCAATTAAATTCAACTAAGTTATCTAATTCATTTTACTGAATTGTTTTACATTTGTCTTGCTATGCTAAAAACTGTAAACATATTAAATAAACGTGCCCGTTTTGATTTCGAGATTCTCGAAACATATACCGCTGGAATCGTTTTAACAGGAACCGAAATCAAGTCGATTCGGTTGGGAAAAGCAAATATTACGGAGGGATTTTGCGAATTTAACGGTCACGAACTTTTTGCAATCAACACCTATATTGAAGAATACGCTTTTGGAAACCAGTTCAACCATAAATCGAGAAGTGAACGCAAATTATTGCTAAACAAAAGAGAATTAAAAAGCCTTGCCAAAAGTGTTCAGGCAAAAGGTTTGACAATCGTTCCTTTAAAATTACATACCACCGAAAAAGGAATTGCCAAACTAGACATTGGTTTGTGTAGAGGTAAAAAAACTTACGACAAGCGCGAAACATTGAAAGAACAAGACACCAAGCGCGATATCGACAGAATCAAAAAACAGTATTTGTAGCGATTTTATATTGAATAAATCTTTGATTATAGTTTTACTTTATAAAATGAAACTCAAAACTATTCACTCACAACTTACAATTAATCCCTAACAAACTTCGCCATCAACTTTTTTGTTCCAGAAACTGCCTCGATGATATAGAGCCCACTGGCAAGTGGTGCTATGTTAACTTGATTGGTGTTGGTTTGGGAGAGCACTATTTTGCCCATAAGGTCGATAATGGTTATTTTCTCAAAAGGGGTTTCGTTATTGTTTTTAATATTGAGCATTGTTGTTGCTGGGTTTGGATATACCTCTACTGACTCTTTCTCAAAAGTAGTTGTTGAGAGGTCTGGACCGAGTTTGACAACCCAAGCGTCGCCACCTCCATGATTTCCTGTTACATCTCCGTCAGTTGAAAAAGTTTGACCTGATATTATATATCCTCCATCATTTGTGACCTGAATGTTATTGGCTTGATCATCCCCTATTCCTCCGATAGTTTTTTGCCAAATTATAGTGCCTGAATCTGATAGTTTTACTGCCCAATAATCATGATTCCCATGATTCCCTAATACATCAAAATCTACGGAATTTGAATATCCAACCACAATATAACCTCCATCAATTGTAAGTTGAATACAATAAATAAAATCAAAATTTGAACCACCAATGTTTTTTTGCCATTCTAGATCTCCTAATGAAGATAGTTTTACTACCCAAGCATCAATATTGCCATAATTACCTGTAATTTCTCCATCAGTTGAAAATGTAAAACCTGCAAAAATATAACCGCCTTCTAAAGTGGGTTGAATGCTAAACGCATAATCATCATTGGTTCCTCCAAAAGATTTTTGCCAAACAAGAGCACCTAAAGAAGAAAGTTTTACTATCCAAGAGTCATTATTTCCATGATTACTTGAAACATCTCCTCCTATCGAGCCAGTAAAACCAGCCATTATAAAACCACCATCGGGAGTTGGTTGAATATTATTAGCATAATCATCACTTCCTCCACCCATCGCTTTTTGCCATAAAAAACCACCAGAAGCAGATAATTTAACAATCCAAGCATCTTTATTTCCATGATTTCCAGTAACGTCTCCATTATTTGATGCGGTTGAACCCGCCATTAAATAACCTCCATCGGGAGTTATTATTATACTATTTGCAAAATCATCATTTGATCCCCCAATGGATTTTTGCCATACTAAAGAACCAGATGCAGATAGTTTTATTATCCATGCATCAAAACCCCCATGATTATTTGTAACATTTCCGTTATTAGAACCTGTATAGCCTGCAATTATATAACCGCCATCAGTAGTAAGTTGTATAGCATTTGCAAAATCATCTCCTGTTCCACCTAATGATTTTTGCCAAACCAATGAACCTGATGCAGAAATTTTCACTACCCAAATATCCCAACCTCCATTATTACCGTTTACATCTCCGTCATTAGATTTAGAAGTAGATACAAGAATATATCCTCCGTCTGAAGTAGGTTGTATGCAATTAGTACCTTCGCTAGCCGTCCCCCCATAACACCGCTGCCAATCAATCGCTGGGGCTTGTGCAAAAGTTGTTATTTGTATTAAAGTAAAGACTAGGGTTAATGTAAGTTTTTTCATTGCAAATATTTTTATTAGTGTTGAGTGTTTAGTTTTTAGTTATAAAATCTGTAGGCTAAAGTATGAATAATAATTCAATATGCATTTTGAA
>CAIXNQ010000029.1 GCA_903920835.1 uncultured Bacteroidota bacterium
GAGGCGGCAATAATTCCTTTTCCTAATGAAGAAGTTACGCCACCAGTTACAAAAATGTATTTTGTTTGATTCATTGTGTTGTTGTGTTGTTCCTTTTGCATTAAAGTTAATGTTCAAGGCTGAATTCTAAAAACGGGGCAAAAATACAATTATAATTGGATTGTAATATTTTTAAATTATTAGATTTTCAGAAATTCACACGGGCAACTTAATTAAAGATTCTTTTGACTTTCAACTATCCACTTTCCGCTTAATTCTTAAAGATCTTCAATCTTAATCAAATTATTTTTTAATGCAAAAAGTATGACACCAACAATGTTTTTTGATTCGCATTTTTCCATTATGTGCTTTCTATGGCTTTCTACGGTTCTTATATTAATGTTTAGTTTATCTGCAATTTGTTTGCTGGCGTATTCTTTACAAATCATTTTTAAAACTTCCAATTCGCGGTCCGAAAAATGTTCTTTAACAGGATTAAAATAATCCTCTTTAATATCAATTTCTGTAATTCCTGGTTCGCTTTTTTGCCAATTAAAAGCTTCTTTGATAACAGCCGCTAGTTCAACCCCAAAATAAAATCCTTTTTCATGAACGTGACGTATGGCGTGTTCCAGTTGTTCTGGATTAGAGCTTTTGGTGAAATATCCTTGAGCGCCGACATCCATCATTCTGTGAATACTTTCTCGTGAAGTGAGTTGAGAAATAATCAAAATCTTTATTTCTGGATATTTTTCAGACAGGTGTTCACTAGTTTCATAGCCGTTCATTACAGGCATTTCGATGTCTAACAATACTACATCAACGGGCGTTTTTTCGAGTTGGTCGAGCAGTTGTTGTCCGTTTGCAGCTTCAATGGCAACGTGCATTCCTTTGTTGTCATTCACAAAATGTGTCAAACTACGTCTGAAAAGCTGGTGATCGTCAACAATAGCGACTTTTATATCATTCATTTGTTTTTCTATTTAAAAGTTCAAGTTGTATTAAAAAGTGGTTTCCTTTAGTCACTTTTTGTTGTTCCATCTTGGCATTTATGGCTTTCAGTCTTCCGTTAATATTTTTGACACCCGCACCCTTTGAAAACTTTAATAGTTGTTTGAAATCATACGGAATTCCGTCGTCAATAATTTCAATAGTTGCGTTGTTCTCTTCTACATATAGCACAAGCGAGCACTTGCTGATGCTGCCATATTTCTGCATATTGGTTGTAAATTCTTGAATTACCCTATACATCTCATAAGAATTATTTGAGTCTAAATCGAAGTGTTTGTCTTTGATATTAACACTAAAATCAAGTCCTGTTTTTAGACTCAAATCTTTAAAAAAGTCAATTATTGTGGGTACAAAACCTAAAATTTCTAATGATGGGGGCATTATTTTATAAGAAATCTGTCGGGTGTTTTCGATAGTAACATCAAGTCCTTTAATTAATTCTTCAAAAAACACTTTGTATTTTTGTTCTTTTTCGCCTTGTAGAAAGTAAATTATTGAATTTTTTAATGAATACAAATCGGTACCTATACAGTCGTGCAAATCCTGAGCTATACGATCGCGTTCTACTTTTTCTGTTTTAAAAGAAGCTTTTAATAACAAATCGGCTTCTTTGCGTTTCATTCTCGAGAAATAGTTTTTATAAAACAAGGCTAAAAACAATAATGCAAAAGCAAACAACAACATAATGATGGTGCCTATCCAAAATGCCGCATTAATTTCGTTCGTCCCTTCCAAATCCCGATGATTAATAAACTGCGTAAAGTTAAATTTAAAATTACATTAAGCATCCAAAAACTTTGAAAATTTGCTTTATCAAATTTAAAAATAGTTCCGCCCAACAAAAACAAAAATATGGTGCCCGAATAATAAAGGATTAATCCAGCAATAAAATAGAACTCTGGGCTTCGGGTAAGTGATTCTAATTCTAAATTGGTAAAGATTTTTATAAACCATAATACTGAAAAAGTCAAAACAATGATCGTTTGCAAACAATTAAAGTAGGCATTCAAATTAAAAAAATCTATTTTTCCCCACAAATACATTGTATAAAAAAATAAAAGCAAGAATGTTGAAATAAATAGCAAGAAAACTTTGACATATTTGCCTTCTAGTATTCGAAAATAAAAATAATGAATAGCACTAAAAGCTAATATTTTATAACACAAAATCCAATAGTCAGAATTTAATTTCAAAACAAACGTTCCAAAAAATTCGTACAGACTCGCAGTACAAACCACAGCTACAAAAGGCGCAATGGATCTGATGTTAACTTTAAAAAACTTATAAGCAATTGCTGGAAAAATTCCATATATTATGGTAAATATTGTAAAAGCGTACATAGAATTAAGGTTTAAAAAAAACCTGCTTTTGAAGCAGGTTTTTGGTCAAAGATATTTATTTTCTAGGATAAAGCCCAAAATTGACGCAATGAGGCGGACAGACTAGCATATCATCATAAATCAATTTGGCTTTCAACATATCGCGTCCTTCTTCATCAACACCCACCATAATTAGTGCTATGCGCTCTAATTTTGGATTGTAACCATTGTAAATTCTTACACCGATACATCTTCCCTCTTCTTCTTGAGCTAGCAATTCCTCAATGTTTTTTCTACCAATAAATGATGACACTACTTGGTCACCAAATTTTTCTCTAAAAGCTTCGATAAACATCACCGCTTCGTCTTGGCTAATGATAGCCCCTGTTTCTTCGTTTAATTCCATAATAAAAAGTTGTTTAAAATTAGATTGCTAAAGTATAGTGGTATTTTCTTATGTGCAATCCGTATTTATACGGATTTTTCAAAAAACCTTATCCGTATTTTTACGGATAGACATTTTTTGTCGTATCCGTATAAATACGGATAAAACTTTTTCCCCTATCCGTATAAATACGGATAGACTTTTTCTTCTTATCCGTATTTATACGGATAGCCCTTTTTTTCTATCCGTATTTTTACGTACGTAAAAATACGGATACCAAAATGTGAAAAATCCGTATAAATACGGATTGACACGTATTTAAAACCCCACTACTTTTATCAAAAATTTTAATCTATAATAATGGTCGTTCTTATTATACATATAAGTGGTTTTCTCATTAAGGAATTTGTATTTTTTATCAATATGACTTAATTAATAAAAAATCAAATTAATTTAAACTTACAGTTTAAAAAGAATAGAAATTTAAACAAATTTTAGGGCACATAAATTAAAGCATTATTAATCTTTTAAATATGATAAAAATGATTAACCGAAAATTTTTCTTCGACCAAGTAAAGGCGTCACTATTCACTAATTCGTTAACCCCAAAACAAGTTCAAGGACTCAACGCCATACTTGACGAATGGGAAGCCAATTATGCCCAACAAGATGAGCGATGGCTCGCCTATATGCTGGCAACCACCCACCACGAAACTGGGCGCACCATGCAACCTATAGAAGAAATAGGCAAAGGCAAAAACTATCCGTATGGCAAAAAAGTGAAACAAGACAAAAAACCCTATACCGACACCGACGAGATTTTTTATGGTAGAGGTTTTGTGCAACTGACTTGGTACGAAAACTATGACAAGGCAGGCAAGAAACTGGGCAAAGACTTTTTGCACAACGCCGCTGGTGTAATGGAACTCACTAACGCTACCAAAATCATGTTTCTAGGCATGACCGAAGGTTGGTTTACGGCCCGAAAGCTCTCGCAATATTTCAACCCTACTACTGAAGACTGGTTGAATGCTCGAAAAATCATTAACGGACTTGACAAAGCTGAAGATATTAAAAACTACGCCTTGAAATATAAAGCGAGTATTAATCATAGTCCAGCGGTATAAAACACCCCCCCCTTTAAATCAAGTATTAATTTAAAATTTCAAGAAAATGGTTTCAAAAATTCAGGCATTATTAAATCTAGGATTTCCAGGTGGAACAAAGAAAAGGTAAGAAATAAAAATTAGAGGCAGACTACCTCATAGTGACAGAGAAAAGTTTCATTTGTTTTGAAGATTGATTTTTATAAATGAAACTTAGAGCCAAATCAATCAAAAAAAAGCAGCCCTTACTTA
>CAIXNQ010000030.1 GCA_903920835.1 uncultured Bacteroidota bacterium
AGGAACGGGAACAAAAAGCGTTTTTGGCTACCAAATGCGTTTTGATTTAGAAGAAGGTTTTCCGATGGTTACTACAAAAAAACTTCATTTGAAGTCAATAATTTATGAACTTTTATGGTTTTTGAAGGGCGACACAAATATTGCTTATTTAAAGGAAAATGGTGTCAAAATTTGGGACGAATGGGCAGATGAAAACGGAGATTTAGGTCCAGTTTACGGACGTCAGTGGCGCAATTGGAACAATCAAGAAATTGACCAAATTGAGGAATTGATAGCAACTTTAAAAGCCAATCCAGACAGCAGAAGAATGTTAGTTTCAGCTTGGAATCCGGGAGTTTTGCCCGACAACTCAAAATCATTTTCAGATAATGTTGCCGCTGGAAAAGTAGCTTTGCCTCCTTGTCATGCTTTTTTTCAATTTTATGTTGCCAATGGAAAATTATCATGTCAGCTGTATCAACGCAGTGCCGATGTTTTTCTGGGCGTTCCCTTTAATATCGCTTCGTATGCGTTGCTAACATTGATGATTGCTCATGTTTGTAATCTCAAACCAGGAGAATTTATTCACACCTTTGGCGATGCTCATATTTATAATAATCATTTTGATCAATTGGAATTGCAGCTTTCGAGAACGCCAAAACCTTTGCCTAAAATGTTCTTAAATCCAGAAAAGAAATCTATTTTCGATTTCGATTTTGAAGATTTCACTCTTGAAGGATATGACCCACATCCGCATATTAAAGGAGCAGTTGCAGTTTGATTATAATAATCTCGTTTTTCAACAAATGTAGCAATGATTAACAAACGCCTTTTAATTAAAAATCTATTAGCTCATAACGATGAAAATAGCTTTTATGACAAAAAAAGGCAGCTCAATCTTCATTCAAGAGAAGGAAAAGCAAAGTTTTTAAAGCATATTTGCGCTTTGTCAAATTCAAATCCAGCCAATAATTCCTATATTGTTGTGGGCGTTGAAGACGAAACTAATGAAATTGTTGGCACTGATTTTTATGACGACAGTAGAATTCAGAATCTAGTTAATGCTTTTTTAGAAAACCCGCCAAAAATTCAATATGACAATGTTCCTTTTCCGAACTTGACTAAAGATAAAGTCGTTGGCTTGGTAAGTATCAAACCAAAAACTAAAACTACATTCTTTAAAAAAGGAATCCACACAATAATTCCCGATTCTATTTATGTTAGAATTGGCAGTAATACCGTTCCAGTTATTGACAAAGTCATTAAGAATTATCAAAACAAAGAAACGGTTCTCGCGATTGAAAATAGTTCCCGAAACAGCATAGCTTATACACTGGACGGCGTGATTGATTTTATGAATTTTCGGCATAAAGACATGAACCCAAAATATAAAGTTTTTAAAGAACTTTTTGTGATTTGTTGGGCTGGAACGGTCAATAAAACAAGAGATAATGTTTTTCTTTCTAGGGTTGACATCGAATTGATTAACGAACAAATCAAGTTGTTTTATTCTGCTCAAGATGATGTTGTGATTTCTTTTGATGAAGCGTCATTTACCATTACAGAATATGTTCCGTTGGGATTGAATGACAAAACGAGTTACTATCCGCTGGAACAACAAACCTTATATTTTTTTGACAATGGCTATTATAAAATAGAAAGCAAAATGCTTTTTCAACCGCCCGAATTTAACAAAAAAATGCTTTTTCATATCTATAATTCCAATTGTGCGTTGATAGAAAAATTAAAAAAAGGAATTGAATTAACTGCCAGAGAGCAAAAAGATTTGACCAATTTGCCATCGACATTTATGATTTGTTATTTGAATGGTTTTGCCGATGCCAAACAACGATTGATAGATGCCAAATTATTATTAAAGCCTTTTCCGTTGATTTATGTTTACTTTAAAGAGGCGCTGCGGGTATTGAGGAAAATAAAATACGAAAAAGAGTAAAATCTTTTAACCATAAATTACAAGAATTTCACAAATTTTAAATCAACCTAGAATGGACACGAATTTCGTTAATTCGTGGCATAATCTTAAATCAAAATAAATTAAATTTCAAAAAATGAATAAAACAACAAAAATATTAGTACTTGTAGCGACTTGTTTAGCGATTGGTTATTTGTCTGGAATTAGCACCAAATCAAGTATCGAAACTTGGTATCCAAAATTAATAAAACCATTTTTTAATCCACCGAATTGGATTTTTGGACCTGTTTGGAGTTTTTTATATATTTTGATGGGCGTTTCAGGTGGTCTAATTTGGAATAAAATAGAAACCGAAAAAGAAGTAGTAAAATCAGCATTGCTTTTTTTCGCAATTCAATTGGCTCTAAATTCGCTTTGGAGTTTTATTTTCTTCGGGTTGAATCATATCTTCTTGGCATTAATAGAGATGGTTTTATTGTGGTTGATGATTTATGAAACTTATATCAAGTTTAAAAAAATAGACCAATTGGCTGCAAATTTATTATTGCCTTATCTTTCTTGGGTGAGCTTTGCCATGATTTTAAATGCTAGTATTTGTTGGTTGAATAGGTAAATTAGTTACTTTTAAATAGAACTAGATTTTTGTTTTAAAGTCAAAAATAGTCAGAGAAAATACTAAGTCGATTCTCAATTTACAATTAACTCCTGTTTTATTTTATCTATTCCTCCTCCCCTACTTGATTTGTGTTGGCATAATTGCGCCATTTCTCAATGCAGTCTGCCATGTCTTTGGGCAGTTCGGTGTCAAAACGCATCATTTGTTGGGTTACTGGGTGAATAAAACCGAGGGTTTTGGCATGGAGTGCTTGTCGGGGCAATATCTTGAAGCAATTGTCCACAAATTGTTTGTATTTGGTAAACGTGGTTCCTTTTAAAATCAAATCGCCACCATAGCGAGCATCATTAAATAAGGTGTGACCGATATGTTTAAGATGCACCCGAATCTGGTGTGTTCGTCCGGTTTCTAGTTTGCAAGAAATTAAAGTTACATAGCCCAAACGTTCTAAAACGGTGTAATGCGTTACGGCAGGTTTTCCGATTTCCGGGTCATCAAAAACTGCCATTTGCATACGGTCTTTAACGTGGCGCGCAATATTGCCTTCGATGGTGCCATGATCTTCTTTAACATTGCCCCAAACCAATGCAATATATTCACGTTCGGAGGTTTTGAACTCAAACTGTTTCGCAAGATGGGTCATTGCCGTTTCGGTTTTGGCAATTACTAAAAGTCCAGAGGTGTCTTTATCTATTCTGTGTACCAAGCCCGGACGTTCGCTGCTGTTCATCGGTAAATTTTGGAAATGAAATGCCAGTGCGTTGACCAAAGTTCCTGTATAATTGCCATGACCTGGATGCACCACCAAGCCCGGAGGTTTGTTGATAAGCAACAAAGCGTCGTCTTCATAAATAATATCGAGTGGAATGTCTTCGGGATCGATGCGGTTTTCAAATGGTGGATGCGACAGCATGATCTGAATTACGTCAAGTGGTTTGACTTTGTAATTCGATTTTACGGGCAAGTTGTTGACCAGAATATTTCCGTTGCTGGCTGCATTCTGTATCTTGTTTCGAGTAGCATTGGGCAATGCGTTCATCAAGAATTTATCTATGCGGAGCAACAATTGCCCTTTAGGAACCTCAACCCGAAAGTGTTCAAACAATTCATCTTCCAGAGCTAAGTCGTCAATAGTGTCGTTCATTATGGTTTTTTTACTACTTGCAAAGTATCTGATTCATTAGGATTGTAGCCTTCTTTTCCGTCGCCAAGTACCAAATCAATCTTAGTTGATTTCAAAACTTTGTCACCAGCGTTGACGGTTTTTCCGTTAACTTTCATTTCTAGCACCATGTCTTTGCCGATATTTGGAACATAAGTAATCGCACCTTCGTTGAGTCCTGCCGCTCTCAATGTCGGCAAGGCTTGTCGGTAGGTATTTTGAATTAGGTTTGGTATTCTTACGTTTACAAAACTATTCGCATTCAATTTTAGATATACTTTTCTGCCTTTTTTTACTTGCGCACCTGCCAATGGGTCTTGCTCAACAACTGAGTTCTTGGGGAAATCTGGATTATAGTCTAAAGTATCGAGCATTACATAGTCTAAATTGAGTTTGTCTAGTTTTTCTTCGACTTGATCTTCATTCATTTTTGCCAAATTGGGCACCACAATTACTTCGCCATGATTGGTGGCATAAGTCAACCAGTGCATGAATAAAAAACCAAGTACTCCCAATATTGCCAGTGCAGCTGCTACTTGAATAGCGAACACGCGACTTTTTAAATAGTTCTGTAAACTCATCTTTGTAATAATTTCACGCAAATATATAATGTTCTAGCATTATTTGCGGTGGTTTTGTATGTTCATTCTGTGCAACAGGCAAAGTCAAATCTGCCGTCCGTTCTGGAATGCCTTCGGGCTACACCGCGCTCCTGCGCGACTGTTGCACACCAGAGCGGCGGCGTTTTTATTAAG
>CAIXNQ010000031.1 GCA_903920835.1 uncultured Bacteroidota bacterium
AATAGCATTTTCTGCTTAATGGATTCTAAAAACGCCTTAAGAAATAGCATTTTCTGCTTAATGGATTCTAAAAACGCCTTAAGGAATAACATTTTTTGCTTAAGGAACTCTAAAAACGCCTTAAGGAATAACATTTTCTGCTTAATGGATTATAAAAACGTCTTAAGGAATAGCAAAAATGGCTTAAGGCATAACATTTTCGATTACCGAGCGCTTCAAAATGATTCTTATATCTAAAAAAAAAGATTTGGTTCTAAAACTTTAAATCATTTACATTTACCTCAATAAAATTAGTACTAATATAATGACAATAATACCTCCAAATAATCAACCTGAAATCTATAAAATGAAAAAAAGCTGTCTATTCTTAATCATTGTTTTAGCGTCGATTGCCTCGATCGGTCAAACAATTTCTTCGCCTTCAACGTTACTTCAAGTGAGCTTTAAATTGACTTCAAATGGCGTTCCGACCTATTCCGTTAGCTATAAAAAAACGCCCGTGGTGCTCGAAAGTTCACTCGGAATTAAGCTCAAAGAAACCACAGATTTGGCATCGAACTTCATTATCGATAAAACCGAAACCTCTAGTTTTAATGAAAATTGGAGTCCCGTTTTGGGCGAACAATCTGAAATTAATAACCATTACAATCAGCTTGAAATAACGCTTTATCAAGCCAAAACAAAGCGAATTTTGAAAGTGATTTTTCGAGTTTTCAACGAAGGAATTGCTTTTCGATATGAATTTCCGAAGCAAGACCAACTCAATTACTTCATTATTTCTGACGAATTGACGCAGTTCAACCTTACAGGCGACCCTAAAACCTTTTGGATTCCGGGCGACTTCGATAGTCAAGAATATGCCTATAATGAAACCAAATTTTCCGAAATCAACACCGATATTATCAATAAAAACAACGGCATTGGACTCAAATCGATTGCGTCTAAATTCATAGTTCAATCGCCTTTAATGATGAAATCGACCACGGGTTTATATCTCAACATCTTTGAAGCCGCAGTGGTGAACTATCCTGTCATGCACCTCGACGTTGCCCCTACTGATTTCAAGCTCAGCGCCCATCTTGTGCCAAATGCCCTTGGCGATAAAGCCTATTTGCAAACCCCTGCCGCTAGCCCGTGGCGCACTATCATGGTCTCGAACGATGCGCGCGACATTGTGAGTTCAAAAATGATTTTAAACCTCAATGAACCCTGCAAGTTGAAGGACGTTTCTTACATCAAACCAATGAAATATGTAGGGATTTGGTGGGAAATGCACATTGGCAAATCTACTTGGGACTATGCGGGTTCTCAAAACGCACAAAATGCCGCCGATGGACAACTCAAGCCTTCGGGAAAGCACGGAGCAACAACCGAAAACACCAAAAGATATATTGATTTTGCTGCCAAAAATGGCTTCGATGCCGTTTTGGTCGAAGGTTGGAACACAGGTTGGGAAGATTGGTTTGGCAACTGGAAAGAAAATGTATTTGATTTTACGACCCCCTACCCCGATTTTAAAATTGACGAAGTTGCTCGTTATGCCAAATCCAAAGGCATCAAAATGATCATGCACCACGAGACTTCGGGCAGTGTTGCGAACTATGAAAGACACCTCGACAGAGCATTTGAAAACATGTTGAAATATGATTATCCTGCGGTCAAAACAGGTTATGTGGGCAGAATTATTCCTCGTGGTGAGTTTCACGATGGTCAAACAATGGTCAATCATTACAATTTCGTGGCACAACGTGCTGCCGACTACAAACTGATGGTAAACTCTCACGAAAGC
Source organism: uncultured Bacteroidota bacterium (assembly GCA_903920835.1). Lineage (GTDB taxonomy): Bacteria > Bacteroidota > Bacteroidia > Flavobacteriales > Flavobacteriaceae > Flavobacterium. Next base: position 1,790 of record CAIXNQ010000031.1, read on the forward strand.
TCTAGACCGACAGGTTACAGCCGAACTTACCCCAATTATATCGCTGCCGAAGCCGCCCGAGGTAATGAATTTAACGCTTGGAGCACCGGAAACCCACCCATGCACGAAACTATTTTGCCCTTCACAAGACTTCTTGGCGGCCCGATGGACTATACGCCCGGCATCTTTGAAATAAAAATGAATCATTATGATGCTTCTAAAAAAGAGCAGGTTCACACCACGCTTGCCAAGCAACTTGCGCTTTATGTGACCCTATATTCGCCCCTTCAGATGGCCGCCGACTTGCCCGAGAATTATGAAAAACACCCCGACGCTTTTCAATTCATCAAAGACGTAGCTGTGGATTGGCAAGCAAGCAAATATCTCGAAGCCGAGCCAGGCGATTACTTGACCGTAGCTCGAAAAGACAAACATTCCGACAACTGGTTTATCGGCGCCATCACTGATGAAAACGCCCGTGATACCGAAATTAAACTAGATTTTCTTGATGCCAACAAAAGATATGAAGTTATCCTCTATCAAGATGCAAAAGATGCCAATTGGGAAACCAATCCGATGGCTTATGAAATAAAAAAACAAACCGTAACGTCAAAATCGACCCTCAAATTGCATCTTGCAAAAGGCGGAGGCGCAGCTATTAGTGTTAAAGTTATAAAATAACAACTTTGAAATTGTGTTTTAAAGATTTGGTATAAAGTTCAGAAATCTTTAAGTCTAAAACATCAAATAAATTAAAGCAATAAAGGCTTAATGAACCTTAATTTCTTAATGGTTTAAAATATTTTCTAAATCGTAAATTAAAAAAACAATTACACAAAACGTATTAATATTAATTTTTAAGCAATTAAAGAATTAATAAACCGAGTTACAGCATTAAATTTAACTTTTCGTTTACTTTAAACACTTATTTTTGGCAACTAAATATAAAATATGGATGCCGAAAAAGACAAAATGATTCAAGGCGAACGCTATTTTTCAAACGACAAAACTCTTTTAGCCGAACGCCAAAAAACAAAAAAACTGCTCCATAGACTTAATGTTACGGAATATGTAGCCAACGGAAATTCGCGTGCCATAATTAGGGATTTGTTGCCCAATGCTTCCAGACGGATTTATATTGAACCCCCTTTTCATTGCGATTATGGCGAAAATATTCATCTTGGCGACAATGTTTACTTTAACACCAACTGTTTGATTCTTGATTCTGCACCAGTTCATATCGGAAACAATGTTTTGATAGGTCCTGGCGTTCATATTTATACTGCTTCCCATCCTTTAGAACAAGATTTGCGCCGTCAATATTCCATTGCAAAACCTGTCACTATCGAATCTGATTGTTGGATTGGCGGCAATTCGGTCATTTGTCCTGGGGTGACCATCGGTCAAGGAACAGTTGTTGGTGCTGGGTCAGTGGTCACAAAAAGCCTTCCTAGTTTTGTCATGGCAGCAGGAAATCCAGCACGGATAATCAAACATTTAGAACCCTCAGAAAGTGAAATGAAATAA
>CAIXNQ010000032.1 GCA_903920835.1 uncultured Bacteroidota bacterium
ATACCATTTCTGCTCCTCTGGATGTAAGAAATTCTTCGAATTTGCTCACTGTTTCCTTTACCTGAACTTCAGATAAAACGGGATTTAAAATGAAAACAGTTTCATAATGATTCATAAAAATTTTATTTATTTGTTAAATTGGGTGCAAAAGTAATCATTAAAATTAATTATGCAAGCCTATTTCTAACTTTTATTACCTTCTTTATTGTTGTCTGTCAGCTATTTTTAAAAATCAACATTAATCGTTATTCTGATGGATCGATAAGCTGCAACAGTGTCGAAGCTGTTAAGTATCTTTTGAATCACCTCTTTATTCTTTTGCAAAGGCTGATTTAGTGGGATTTTAATTAAAATCGTTCTGATGTATTCGTTTCTAATTCTTGAAATTGGCGGTTCTTCTGGACCTAAAACGGGCATGTTTAAATTTTGCTTCAATACGTCATAGAGCCAAAACGAACCTTCTTTCAATTTATCGAAATCTTTATGTTTTAGCGTGATTTTGATTATTCTAAAATAGGGCGGATAATAATATATTTTTCGATCATAAGCCTGCTCTTCATACATTGCAATATAATCGTTTCGAGTAATTTGCTGAATCGTATTGTGCATCGGATTATAGGTCTGAATAATCACTTTTCCTTTTATATCCGACCTGCCTGCGCGACCTGCAACTTGGGTCATCATTTGAAAACTTCTTTCAAACGCTCTAAAATCTGGATGATAAAGCATATTGTCAGCATTCATAATTCCAACCAAGCTAACATTGTCAAAATCTAATCCCTTGGCGAGCATTTGGGTGCCAACTAAAATTGAGATTTCTCTGTTTTTAAAACTGTCAATAATTTTTTCAAATCCAAATTTTCCTCGAGTAGTGTCCTGATCCATTCTCCCAATTTTTTCATTTGGGAACAATGAAATTAATTCTTGCTGAATCTGTTCCGTTCCGAATCCTTTAGTAGATAAATCGGTGCTCGTACAGGCGTGGCAATTGGTTGGGTTTGCCATCGAATAACCACAATAATGACAGCGAAGTTGATTTTTATATTTGTGAAAAGTCAAACTCACATCACATTGCGGACATTGTGGAACGTGACCACAAGTAGTACATTCCACAATAGGAGAAAATCCACGACGGTTTTGGAAAATGATTACTTGTTCCTTTAAAGAAAGTTTTTCAGAAATGACGTCAATTAATGGCGTGCTAAAATGCCCTACCATTAATTTCTTTTTATAACTGTCTTTTAAATCAATCAAATCAATCGTTGGTAATTTTGATTTTGCATAGCGTTCATTCAAATTAACCAACCCAAATTTATTGTTTTGCGTGTTATAATAGGTTTCTAAACTTGGCGTTGCAGAACCCAAAAGCACTTTCGCTTGATGATAGGTTGCCAACATTATTGCGGCGTCTCTAGCATGAAATCTTGGCGAAGGATCAACTTGTTTGAAAGTTTGCTCGTGTTCTTCATCTACAATTATTAGTCCTAGATTTGAAAATGGCAAAAATAGCGAAGAACGAGTTCCGACTACAATTTGCGCTTTCTGAGATTGTTCTAAAACTTGACTCCAAACTTCGACACGCTCGTTGTTTGAAAATTTTGAATGAAAAACGGCAACTTTACTACCAAAGTAAGCTCGAAGTCTAAAAACCAATTGCGTGGTTAAAGCAATTTCGGGCAACAGATATAAAATTTGCTTGTTTTTCTCTAAGTAATTCTCAATGATTTTTATATAAATTTCTGTTTTTCCAGAAGCAGTAACGCCATGAAGCAAGCAAACATTTTGTTTTTCAAAACTAGCCTTGATTTCAACAAAAGCTTGATTTTGAGCAACACTTAAATTTATTTCGGAATCACTATCCGCTTCAGAAGTTGTACTTCTATCGACTTGAATGTGATAATATTCGAAAATATTTTTTGTGATAAGCGTTTTTAAAATAGCAGCACTGCTATTAGCTTTTTCAATCAATTCTTTGGAAGAAATTGGTTTGTTTTTTTCTATAGCCAACAGCTGAAAATAATTCAACACGAGTTCTTTGTGTTTTTCGCTTTTGTTTAAAACAGTAAGCAAATTTGAAAGCCCATCGTCAGAATTATATTCCTGATTCAGCCGAACGTAGCGCACTAATTTAGGTTTGTATTGCTCGACAATCTCTTCTTCTAACGAAATAATATTTTTGTCAATAAGCTTTTGAATAATAGGGAAAACCTTCTTTTTATTGAGAATTGCAATTATGTCATTTACCTTTAGAACACTTTGCTTTTGAAGTGCTTCATAAATTAAATATTCATCGTCGGTGAGCAATTTTTCGTCAACAAAACCAGTGTTTTTTACAGAAATCAAGGTTTCACTTTCTAATAACAAAGCGGTCGGCATGGCGTTTCTATAAACATCGCCAATGGCGCACATATAATAAGACGCAATCCAAAACCAATGTTTAATTTGAAAAGTGGTGACAATTGGTTTGCTGTCAATTAGCTGATGAATTTCTTTAGCTTCATACAACACAGGTGGATTTTGATGCAAACCAATCACTAAAGCCGTATATATTTTATTTTTACCGAAAGGAACAGCCACTCGCATTCCTACAGTGAATAATGAATTTTCTAATTCAGAAACACTGTAAGTAAACGATTTGGGTAACGATAAAGGTAAAATTACTTCAACAAAATAGGACATTTAGCTATTTTTAATAAAAAAAACAATTTCTAAAAAGTAAATCAAATACAATATTTTACTCTTTAGAAATCGTCTGTAAATTTAATCATAAAATCTGTTTATGAAAATTTATTCATGCAAAGCTAGAATTGGTGTTGCCAAATTGTAGGATAATTTTTGAGTTAAACTGTGGTCAAAAAATGCTTCAAAAAAGTTTCTTTTATAAGTCAACATGGCGAGCATATCGATACCTTCACCAATCAAAAAATCTGAAATTGTTTGCTGAATATGCTCTGATGGAAGTATGAAAAAACTGACATTATCATTTTTAAAATGGGCTTCAAATTCCGAAATATCTTTTTCTGATAATTTTGAATCGCTTGATTTTACGTGTAAGCATTTCACATTTACATTTATTTTTAAAGCAAAATCAACCACAATTTTCAAAGCATCAACATCTTTTGTTCGATAGCAAGTTGTAAATGCAATTGTATCTGTTTTATCAAATTTTGCTTCAAGCGGAATGCTTAAAACAGGAACCGAAACCGCTGTTAGCACTGCGCCAGTATTTGAACCAATAAAAAAAGCAGTCCAGCCAGTAGCACCATTGGTTCCCATAATTACAAAATCAATAGCTGCTTCTTTGACCACTTTTTTGATATTAAAAAGCAAATCTCCATCGAGCAGAATGTGGCTTAATTTGTTTTGATTAAAACCAACCTCATCCGCAATTTGTCGAATCGAAGCCATTTTATCTTTAAAATAATCAAATTGTGCCAACTCCGTCGAATTGAATATTTCAATATAATTTTCTGGAAATATTTGATTATCGGTCACAATTGGTAAATTAAAAGTATGTAAAACCATAATTTCAGCTTCAAACTTTGATGCAAATTCGAGCGCATATTTAAAAGCATTGTTTGCCGCTGGCGAAAAATCGGAAGGGAAAAGAATTTTTTTCATGATAAAAGAATCTTTAAATTGTTCAATCAAATTTACGAAAACTATTTCGTTAAAAGGTTAATTATTAGTAAAATTAAATTTGAATTCAGGTTATGCAATTTTCTATTTCAGCTCCCAAATTTAGAATTGATATATTTGGCAAAAAATTTAGTATGATTGTTCAAGATTCTATTGTAGCCTTAGCAACTCCTTCGGGAGCTGGTGCTATTGCCGTGATTCGGATTTCAGGAAATGATGCTATTGTTTTGGCAGAAAGCATATTTGAATCTGTTTCTGGAAAAAAATTATCAAATCAAAAATCGCATACAGTTCATTTGGGGCATATTATTGATGATTCTAAGACTTTAGACCAAGTTTTAGTAACCATTTTTAAAGGTCCAAATTCTTACACTGGCGAAAATACCGTCGAAATTTCCTGTCACGGTTCCACTTTTATTCAGCAACAAATCATTCAATTATTACTCCGAAAAGGATGCCGAATAGCACAACCAGGCGAATTTACGCTTCGTTCTTTTTTAAACGGAAAAATGGATTTATCGCAAGCAGAAGCCGTTGCCGATTTAATTTCGTCTGACAATGAAGCTTCTCATCAAATAGCAATGCAGCAAATGCGTGGCGGATTTTCAAACGAGATTACCAAATTGAGAGAAGAACTCCTCAATTTTGCTTCTTTAATAGAACTCGAATTAGACTTTGCCGAAGAAGATGTCGCATTTGCCGACAGAACCCAATTCAATGAATTATTAAATCGTATTGAATTTGTTTTAAAACGTTTAATCGATTCTTTTGCCGTTGGAAATGTCATAAAAAACGGAATTCCAGTAGCAATTGTTGGCGAACCAAATGTAGGAAAATCAACTTTGTTAAACGCATTATTAAATGAAGAACGCGCCATAGTTTCAGAAATTGCTGGAACCACTCGCGACACTATTGAAGACGAATTGGTAATTGGCGGCATCAGTTTTAGATTCATCGACACCGCAGGAATTCGAGAAACCACCGACATTGTTGAAGGCATCGGAATCAAAAAGACTTTTGAAAAAATTGAACAGGCGCAGGTAGTGCTATATTTGTTTGAAAGTTTAAAGTTTCAGGTTTCAGGTTTGCAATACATAACAGAAATCGAAAAAGTAAAAAACAAATATCCATTAAAACCGCTAATAGTTGTAATCAATAAAGTAGATTTATTATCAATTGAAGAAATTTCAGAAATCCACTTACAACTTGAAACTTTAAACCTGAAACCTGAAACCATTTCCGCCAAAAACAAAACAGGCATAAACGAACTAAAAAATCTTTTACTCTCGTTTGTCAACAAGGGCGCACTCCGAAATAATGATACTATTGTAACCAATTCACGTCATTATGACTCACTTTTGAAGGCTTTAGAAGAAATTCTGAAAGTAAAAGAAGGTCTAGAAATCAATTTATCAAGCGACCTTATGGCTATTGACATTCGCGAAGCTTTATACCATTTCGGAATGATTACTGGTCAAGTTACCAACGATGAACTTTTAGGTAATATTTTTGCGAATTTTTGTATCGGGAAGTAATATAAAACACAATCTATTTCATTTAGTGAATTTTACTTTTCCAAATAAATTATTTAGGTTTTAAAAAATAACCCGATCTATTTTAATTTTTCAAACTTTTATTAAGTCAAGAAAACAATTATCAATTAATTTTAAATAAAATAAATATAAATGTTTCGCAAACTATTTAGTTTTTTAATACCCATTAATTTAGTAAAAAAACAATCTGCATTTAGCAAAACCCTTGAAGTAACTTACGTCAATGGAACTTTAGTGTTGGATAGCTTGAACACTAACTATTCTTATGGAAGTTTGCAACGAATTTTGGCAAAAGGTTTAAGATATATCGGCTATAAACGGATTAAAAAATTTGATAAAATTCTAGTTTTGGGAGTTGCTGGTGGTAGCGTTATAAAAACATTGGTTAACGAAATCAAATTTAAAGGCGAGATTACTGGTGTAGAAATTGACCCAAATGTTATTGAGCTGGCAAATAAATATTTTAATCTAAACGACATTCCAAATCTTAATATTTATATCGATGATGCATTTGAATTTGTATTAAAAACAAATTCAAAATTCGATTTGATAATCATTGATATCTTTCAAGATACGCAAATGCCAAATTTTCTTTTTGAAGATTTCTTTGTTAACCGAATTAATTTTTTATTGAACATCAACGGTTTTATTTTATTCAATACAATGGTTCTAAACCCAGATCATGAGCTTAGAAATAAAAACTATCGGTCCAAATTTTCTTCAGATTTTTCAGTACGACTTTATCCAAAAGTTGAGCAACATAACGAACTTTTTACAATTAAAAAAATCCGTTAATTTAGAAATGACTCAATATATGGAGCTTACAATTTGCAAATTATTTGCTTAATACCAACGCTTTTTATTCTTCTTAGAATTTTCTGATTTTCTAGAGTTGGTTTCTTTGTTTTTATTTCTCAAATCGGGTTTTGCGTCTGGATTTGGCACTTCATCTTTCCACGGAAACGGGTGGTCTTTGATGGTTTTTACATTCACTTTGATTAGTTTTTGAATGTCTTTCCAATACGGTTCTTCGTCTTTTCCGCAAAACGAAATGGCAATTCCTCCATTTCCAGCACGACCTGTTCTACCAATTCTGTGTACGTAAGTTTCTGGAATGTTCGGTAAATCAAAATTTATCACATACGGCAAATGGTCAATATCAATTCCTCTTGCCGCAATGTCAGTAGCAACCAAAACACCAACTTCTTTGTTTTTAAAACTATCCAAAACCCGCTGACGTGCATTTTGAGATTTGTCGCCATGAATCGCTTCGGCAGCAACACCTTGTTTCCGCAATGCTTTCACTACGTTGTCTGCGCCGTGTTTGGTTCTCGAAAAAACCAATACATCGGCAATGGCTTCGTTTCTTATCAAATGATAAAGCAATTTTCGTTTGTCGCCTTTGTCAACAAAATAAAGTCGTTGTTCTACCGTTTCAGCCGTTGAAGAAACAGGCGTAACCGATACATATTGTGGTTGTGATAAAAAAGTATCTGCAAGTTCTCGAATCGCCATGGGCATTGTCGCCGAAAACAAAAGCGTTTGTCTATTCGTTGGTGTTAGTTTTACGATTTTTTTTACATCGTTAATGAAACCCATATCGAGCATTTGGTCAGCTTCGTCCAAAACCAAATGATGCAAATGATCTAAATCAATAAATCCTTGTTTGTGCAAATCGAGCAATCGTCCGGGTGTGGCAACAAGTATATCAATGCCTTTTTTGAGCTGATCGACCTGTGGTACTTGCGAAACGCCACCAAAAATGGTTAATTGCCTGAGGTTGGTATATTTTCCGTAAGTGTCAAAACTCTCACCAATTTGAACTGCAAGTTCTCTAGTGGGCGTAACAATTAGCGTACGAATTTCTTTTTGTTTTTTTGAGGAACCTACAATTCTGTGTAGTTGATGAATTATCGGAATGGCAAAAGCAGCTGTTTTTCCTGTGCCTGTTTGTGCACATCCGACCAAATCGGCACCAGATAATATAATTGGAATTACTTTTTCTTGAATTGGGGTTGGGTTGGTATAGCCTTCTTCAAAAACAGCTCTTTGGATGCTTTTAGAAAGCGATAAATCTTCAAATAACATAAAATAGATATTTAGGAACTTAGTTTAAAGTACTAAATTCTGGGCAAAGATAGGTTTAATAAACGATATGAATTAAATCTTTAGAAATTGACCTTTATTTTATTGATTCTGTTTTCTTCCGAAAGATTGGCTTTTATAAAATCGGTCACCAAATAACCAATTAATTTTCCTATGAGATGGTTATTTTTGACTTCTCCAAGATCGGGAGCACCTTCGCAAATGTGCAAATAAGCAGCGTTTTTACTTTGTCCGAAAAAAGAAATAAATTGTCGCAATTCTTCAACAGAAAAACCACTCAAAGTCATGGCGCTACTAGCGATATTCGGAATTGCATCAAGATCTATTTCAAGACCAAACGACTCGTTTTTAATAAATTCATGCGCTTCAATCATTTCATCATGAAAATGTTTTTGTCTTCGGATTTTTATTTCATCATAAGTCGTAAAACGAACACGGTCTTCAAGATTTTTTAAAATATCAAGTACATTTTTAGAAGTATAATTTTCATGCAGCCCGAATACAAAATATTTCTTTAGAAATCCTTCTTCATAAGCATAAGAAAAACCATTGCCGCTGTGTCGCCCTTCCAAAATTCTGAAATCAGAATGTGCATCAAAGTTAATTGCATTGATGGCTTTTCCTTTTCCTAAAGCCGTGCCTTTGATGTTTCCGTAAGCATTATTGTGACCACCACCAATAACGATAGGAATTTTGCCTGCTTTCACAATCGTAGAAACGATATGAACAACTTCTTTATCAATTTTCTCTACCAATTTATTTAATTTTTGGCGGTCTTCAGTAATTGTATAATCGAGACTTTCAACCTGCTTCATTTCTTCAGCAACGTCTAAAGTTCCTAAAACCAAAATATAACTTCCTTTACAAAAACGATTGTGCTGAATATTAGCAATACTATTAATGGCACTCGACCACGCCGACGCTGCTCCCGGACGACCATAATTCGCTCGAACACCAATGTCTTCTGGAACGCCAAACAAGACATATTTGGAATCGCAAAGATTTAAAAAAGTAAACACATCTGCATCTTTTGGAACGGTTAACATTTTTTCGCCAAATTTAATTTCACCACTACGGTGATTAGTAATTTTGGCCAAATCAGCACCCGAAAATCGAACTAGTTTTTCCATTATATTTGAATTCAATCGTCCAAAAATAGTACAAAACTATATGATAAATCAAAAAATAATTGATTAATAATTTTCAATAAATTGTAACTAACAAAAATTATTTATATTTGTGCGTTAAAAAAAACAAATAAATGGAAAATCAAAAAAGTAATAAGAATTTAAAAGCTATTGTCATTGTATTAGCTTTATGTTTGTTGGGGAGTTTGGCTTACATCTTCAAATTAACTACTGATGCTAAAGTTGCCCAAACCAAAATAATTACTGTAACCGATGAAAAAGGAAAAGTAATGGACGAATTGGCGGCATTAAAAACCACTTATGACGAAGCAATTGCTCAAAACACGACCATGTCGAACGAGCTTATTGCCGAAAGAGACAAAGTATCTAAATTAATGTCGGAAGTAAAACAATCTACTGGAAGCGTTAGTGAATACAAACAAAAATTTCTTGCATTACAGAATAAAATGAAAGAAATGATGAAACAAGTTGACAATTTGAAAAAAGAAAATCAAACGTTAACTGTCCAAAGAGATAGTACTGATGTAGTTCTTAAAGAATCAAAAAAATATAACGAAACATTAGTTAGTCAAAACGAAGAATTGGCTAAAACAGTTGAAAAAGGTGCAAAATTATCTGTTTTAAATATTAGAACAAAAGCTTTTAAAGTTAGAAGTTCTGGAAAACAAATCGAAACTGAAAAAGCTAGAAAAGCTGATATGTTAAAAATTAATTTCACAATTGCTGAAAATAGCATTGCAAAATCTGGCGAAAAAACATATTATGTTCAAGTTATAGATTCAGGAAACAATGTTCTTGGAGATAAAAAAGTTGCTACTTTTGAAGGAAAAACTTTAACTTATAGCTTTGAAACGTTAGTTAAATATGAAAATAAAACTATGGAAGTATCTCAAGATTTACCTGGTAAAGATTTCCCAAAAGGAGTTTATTATGTAAACATTTTCGATAAAAATGAGGTGGTTTGTAAAAGTAGTTTTACATTGAAATAATGTTTTTTTTCTTTTTGTAGAAAGACCAACTTGCTTATTTAAATACCTACTAAAAAAAAATATTATTGATTTTGAATTTTCAAT
>CAIXNQ010000033.1 GCA_903920835.1 uncultured Bacteroidota bacterium
ACGAGAACTTGTTTGCCATTTATGCAAAAAGGCAGTCATGTGGTTTCGATCAGTTCGATGGGCGGAATTCAAGGAAGCATTAAATTTGCTGGTCTTGCCGCTTATAGTTCAAGCAAAGGAGCAGTGATTACGCTTTCTGAATTATTAGCTGAAGAATATAAAGAACTCGGAATTTCATTTAATGTTTTAGCACTCGGAGCAGTAAATACCGAAATGTTGCAAGAAGCATTTCCAGGATATGAAGCACCAATATCTGCGATTGAAATGGCAGATTATATTTATAATTTCGCTCTTTCAGGCAACAAATTTCATAACGGAAAAGTAATTCAGGTTTCATCAACAACGCCTTAAGAATTATGAGTTATAAATTATGAGTTATGAGTGAAAGTATTATTAAAAATAAAAGTTTTGAATTGGCTGTTGCAGGAGTTCATTTTTATAAATTATTGACAATAGAAAAGAAAGAATTCATTATGAGTAAACAATTTTTACGTTCTATTACATCTGTTGGTGCTAATGTTAGAGAAGCAACTAATGCTCAAAGCAAGTCTGATTTCATTCATAAGTTGTCTATTTCTCAAAAAGAATGTGACGAAACAATATATTGGCTTGAACTTTTAAAGGAAACTAATTATATTTCTAATGAAGAATTCAATAGTCTATATCCAAAGAGCAATGAAGTTCTTAAGATTATAAGAAGCATCATCACCACATCAAAAAAACTCATAACTCATAATTCATAACTGATTGAACGACGTTTTATCAAAATATCTCCCAGAACACTCCGTTTCATTATGCTTTGAATTAATCAAAAGCAATAATGTGCATCTAAAAATTGTTAACGAACGACAAACACGTCATGGCGATTATAGAAAAGGCATTTCTGGAAAACACGAAATTACGGTAAATGCAAGCCTCAACAAATACCGTTTTTTGATTACGTTAATCCATGAAATAGCACATTTAGTAGCGTTTTAAAAATTTGGACCTAACATAAAACCCCACGGAATTGAATGGAAGATTACTTTTCAACGCTTGATGGTTCCTTTTATTCGCCCAGAGATTTTTCCTAATTCTGTATTGCCGTTAGTTGCAAATCATTTCAAAAATCCAACGGCAAGCAGCGATACAGATGTTCATTTGGCATTTGCATTAAAACAATTTGACGAACGTAAGTCGGATTTATTATTCATCCATGAAGTGCCCAACGGTGGACTTTTCAGAATCAAAAACGGTCGAGTTTTTCAAAAAAAAGCCCTTCGTGTTAAACGTTATGAATGTTTAGAAATAAAATCAGGGAAAACCTATTTGTTCAACGTAAATGCTGAAGTAGAACTAATTTCAACTTAATAATACAACTATTATGAGATTGCTAATTGTTCTATTATTGCCACTCTTAATCCTAAATATTGGGTTTGCTCAGGTCAAATTATTAAAAAACGAAGAACTACTTTATTCCTTTAAAACTAAAAAAGGAAAACAAATGATTTTGGCAAAAGACAAACAAAATAAATATATTATTTATAGATTTGGCACGTCTAAAAAAACAGAGTTAGAATTTCCCGCAATAAAAGATTCGACCAGTTGGAATAAATTTTCTTATTTTCATTATTTAAGACCTGGCGGAATTCAAAATGCAGGACTGGATCTTCAATCTATTTATTTTCAAAATGGAAATTATTATTATAACATCTATGAAGATTATTCTTCAGAAGGTGAGAGTTATGAAACTGGCGTTTTGATAGAAGATATCACAACTAAAATAGAAAAAGACTGCAAAGGAATTTACAAATCAAAAAGAGGAAATTTGCTCGATTTAATTGATTCGGGTAAATTAAAAGAATCTGAAAAATCAAGATAATATAAAAATTATGAACTCAAATTATTACGCAATATTAATGGCTGGTGGTGTTGGATCCCGTTTTTGGCCAGTTAGCACCTCGGATTTTCCAAAACAATTCCACGACATGCTTGGCTCTGGAGACACCTTAATTCAGAAAACTTTCAGCCGTTTGTCTAAATTAATTCCAGCCGAAAATATTTATATTTTAACCAACGAACGCTACAACGACTTGGTTTTAGAGCAGCTGCCAATGGTGAAACAAGATCAAGTTTTGCTCGAACCAGCCATGCGAAACACTGCGCCTTGCATTTTATATGCTTCATTAAAAATTCAAAAATCTAACCCAAATGCGCTGATGGTTGTGGCACCCAGCGACCACTGGATTGAAGACGAAGACGCATTTGCAAACAATTTGCAACATTGTTTTGATTTTTGTCAAAAAGAAGACGCGTTGATGACCCTCGGGATTCAACCTACTTTCCCCAATACAGGTTTTGGATATATTGAGTTTGACAATTCAGATGCAAATAACATCAAAAAAGTAAACCAATTTAGAGAAAAACCAGATTATGAAACTGCAAAATCATTTTTGGCAGCGGGTAATTTTCTTTGGAATGGCGGCATTTTTATTTGGAGTGCCAAATCAATTCTAGCTGCTTTCGAGGCATTCCAACCTCAAATGACCGCTTTGTTTCAAACAGGATTTGAAGCCTATAACACCAGCAAAGAAAGAGAATTTATAAGTGAAAATTATGGCTTAGCAGAGAACATATCAATAGACTATGCCATTTTAGAAAACGCCAAAAACGTTTATGTTTTGCCAGCCACTTTTGACTGGAATGACCTAGGAACCTGGGGACAATTGCATGAAAAACTAGACAAAGACGAGAACAACAACGGCATAATTAATGCAAAAGTTATCCTCGAAAACGCTTCAAACAATATCATCAGAACTCATGTCAACATCTTACCGAACCGATATACAGCCTACCGAAGTTGTCATACAAATTGATGTATATGGTAGTAATAGTTCAGATAATGC
>CAIXNQ010000034.1 GCA_903920835.1 uncultured Bacteroidota bacterium
CACTCAGCGAAAATGCAATTAAAGCATTGAATTTAGGAGCCAAAAAAGGTGGTTTTTACCACAATACAGGCGAAGGAGGATTGACAGAATTTCACCTGCAAGGTGGCGATATTACCTGGCAAATCGGAACAGGTTATTTTGGTTGCAGAAATAGTGAAGGTCATTTTGATGCAATTAAGTTTAAAGAAAAAGCCAATTTGCCCGAAGTTAAAATGATTGAGATAAAACTATCGCAAGGGGCAAAACCCGGGCATGGTGGCGTGTTGCCTGCTCAAAAAAATACGCTAGAAATCGCTAAAATTCGTGGTGTCGAACCTTTTACCACAATTCTTTCTCCGCCAGGGCATTCTGCTTTCACAGACTATAGAGGAATGATAGCATTTATAGCGCAACTTCGGGAGTTGTCTAACGGTAAACCAATTGGTTTTAAACTATGTATTGGCGATACAAATGATTTTGAAAAATTAGTTCAAGAAATGATTATTCAAAATTGCTTTCCAGACTTCATTACTGTAGATGGTGCCGAAGGCGGCACTGGAGCTGCACCTCTTGAATTTACAGATGGAGTAGGAATGCCTTTTGAACCCGCTTTAATCTTTGTAAATAAAACATTAGTAAACTTAGGGATTAGAGATAAAATTAGAATTATCTGTAGTGGGAAAATAATATCTGGATATACAATCCTTAGAGCGGTAGCACTGGGAGCAGATATCTGCAACAGTGCTCGAGGATTTATGTTTTCTTTAGGTTGCATTCAAGCATTGCGTTGCAACAACAATCAATGTCCTACAGGAGTCGCAACTCAAGACAAAATGTTAATGAAAGGACTTGTCGTTACAGATAAGTCTGAAAGAGTTTACTATTTCCACAAAAACACACTACACGCCGCAAATGAGTTGCTAGCAGCAGCAGGAAAAAATAACTACTCAGAAGTAGATATTTCAATTTTTATGCGAGGAGATGAATTTGAAAACTTATCAAATTTATATTTTCCAGATAATTTAAAAATTTAATATTAAATAAGATACTAAGCAATCATTCAACCAGCTATTTATAGCTCAAAGTTGTGATTAACCACCCCAAGATTTTTCAAACAACCTTGTTGAACTTTTACATGCCTTATAGAGGATGCTAGTGTTTTTGTGGAGTTGCTAAAGGGGCGGAATTTGAAATATAAAGAGACCTTAATTTACTTTTTCAAAATGGTTTTATGCACTTAATATTCTCTTTAAAGTATCTTGCATAGCGATTCTGAAAGAATCGTCTAAGGTTATTTTTTTGTATAAATCGAGTTCGTTTTTGCGTTGTTGTGAAATGACTTCGGCAAATATTTTAGAAAATGCCATGTCTCTATTCTGAACATCTGTATTATCTGCATATTTTGATTTAAAATCAGGATGGGTTTGCATTGTTTTTGCTAACTTTACAAATTTTTCTCTTTGTTCTTCAGGAGTAGCTTCCCAACCTTGATACCAACGCTCGTTGAAACTATTGATAATTAAATCCAACGGGTCAATTTCTTCTTCACTACCATGCGCACCTCTTGGATTTGGATTTTGAGGGTCTAATTCGGTTTCGCTAGGATCTAAAATAATAGATTCATTTAGTTTGACACGCTCTAAACCATAAGTAGATAAATCGACTGAGTTTAATAATTCGTCTAAGGCATCAATTCCACCATCGGTAATAATTAATTTGGGTATTAAAAACTTCAAAAACCAAAACAATTTCTCCCAATTCAAAACTTCATATGGAAGTATCGAGGCCATTTGACCATAGATTTTTACAAACTGTTTGGCTTTAATTTTAAAATCGGCTTTTTCGCTATCTTCTAATTCTAATTGTTGGTTGAATCGGTCAGCGGCTACATCAATTATTGGACTTAATAACTCAGCATTAACTTTGTTGAAATACTTCGTTACAAAATCCTCTATTTCGTACCATTCATAAACACCAACTTCATCTAAAATGCCTTTTATTTCGTGTAGTACATTGACATCGGTTGCGCTATTTAGCGATGTGGCTGTGTAAAATGGATCAAATGATTCTTTAATGTCATCAACCGAATTAAAGAAATCCAACACAAATAAATCTTCTGTTTTCTTTCCTAATTTGTCCGCAGCTCTGTTCAAACGTGACAAGGCTTGAACCGCCAAAACACCTTGCAGTTTTTTGTCAACATACATTGCGGTTAACTTGGGTTGATC
>CAIXNQ010000035.1 GCA_903920835.1 uncultured Bacteroidota bacterium
GAATATTATGAAAAAAATTTCAAGCCTATTGAACCTTTTTTATCAAAAAATATTACTAACATTAAAATAATTCCTAATAGTAATTTTGGTAACTTTCCTTTTGAACTATTGCTTTGTGAACCATCAAAATCAAATGATTTTAGTAAGTTGCCCTATTTGGTTAAAAAATACCAATTTAGTTATGAATTGTCATCTTCGATTTCTGAGATTGCTAATAAAAACGTTTCAAAAACTACTGCTTTTTCAGTTTTTAGCCCTAGTTTTTCTCCTAAAAATTTATCTGAGTTAAAGGAAACTAATCGCAAGTCAATGGAGCTTGCCCAATTATACAATGCTCATTTAATTGAAGGGAAAACTGCTACTAAAAAAGCATTTGCCAATCATTTAGAAAATGATCGAATGGTTGCCCTATTATCTCATGGTAGTGCGAATGATGATGAAATTGCAACCAATAAAGGTATTTATTTATCAGACGGTTTTCTGAGTTTGAATGAAGTCTATAATTTGAAAGCGCATTGCGATTTTCTGCTTTTAGGCGCTTGTGAAAGTGGTGTTGGTTATAAATCAAGAGAAGGAACCATCAATTTAGCCAGAGCTTTCACAGCCATTGGGGTTAAAAGTATGATGCTAGCTTCTTGGAAAATAGACGAAAAGACCTCTGCTCAAATTATTACTTCTTTTTTAAAGTATTTGGATAGTGGTTGCACAAAGTCGGAGGCGTTACAAAAAGCAAAGTTGGATTATTTGGCAACAGCTTCGCCCAGAATGGCGAATCCTTTATATTGGGCAGGATTAAATATTACAGGCAATAATGAAACAATTCCGTTACATCAGCATAATTATTGGTGGTGGGGATTTGGGTTTGTTGTAATTACTTGTTTCATTGTATTGATATATCTAAAGATACATAGAGGTTTTTGAATTACATGTTCAAGCAATTCCAAAATAAAAAAGTCCCGAATTATCGGGACTCTATTGTCTATAGTCTATTCTCTTTTCTCTTTTCTCTCAACAATCTACAAATCAAATTTTATTCCTTGCGCTAAAGGCAATTGGTCTGAATAATTAATGGTATTGGTTTGTCTTCTCATATACACTTTCCAAGAATCAGAACCTGATTCTCTTCCGCCACCAGTTTCTTTTTCTCCGCCAAAAGCACCACCAATTTCAGCACCCGAAGTTCCAATGTTAACGTTGGCAATGCCGCAATCAGAACCTGCAAAAGACAAGAATTTTTCAGCTTCTTTCATTTCGTTGGTCATAATCGCAGAAGATAATCCTTGAGCAACGCCGTTTTGAATTGCAATAGCGTTTTCAACTTCGCCACTGTATTTCATCAAATATAAAATCGGTGCAAACGTTTCGTGTTGTACGATTTCAAAACTATTTTCAGCTTCAATTATCGCTGGTTTTACATAGCAACCCGATTCGTAACCTTGTCCGGAAAGAACGCCACCTTCAACCAATACTTTTCCGCCTTCGGCTTTTGCACTTTCAATAGCAGCTAAATACGTGTTTACAGCATCGGTATCAATTAAGGGGCCGATATGATTTTTTTGATCTAAAGGATTTCCAATAGTCAATTGACCGTAAGCACCAACAATAGCGTCTCTTACTTTATCATAAACCGATTCGTGAATGATTAACCGTCTCGTAGAAGTACAACGTTGACCGGCAGTACCCACAGCACCAAAAACAGCACCAGGAACTACCACTTTTAAATCGGCAGTTGGTGTAATAATGATGGCATTGTTTCCACCCAATTCTAATAATGATTTTCCAAAACGTTGTGCTACTGTAGCACCCACAATTCTTCCCATTCGTGTAGAACCAGTTGCAGAAATCAATGGAATTCTAGCATCGTTAGTCATCATTTCACCTACTTTATAATCACCGTTGATGATACACGAAATACCTTCTGGTAAATTATTGGCTTTTAAAACTCCAGCAATAATATTTTGACAGGCAATAGAGCATAATGGCGCTTTTTCAGAAGCTTTCCACACGCAAACGTCGCCACAAATCCATGCTAAAGCCGTGTTCCATGACCAAACGGCTACTGGAAAGTTGAATGCCGAGATAATGCCTACCACACCTATTGGATGCCATTGTTCCCTCATTACGTGACCAGGACGCTCAGACGGAATCGTTTGTCCGTTCAATTGTCTTGACAACCCAACAGCAAAGTCGCAAATGTCAATCATTTCTTGAACTTCGCCGTAGCCTTCCTGCAGGGATTTCCCCATTTCATAAGAAACTAGTTTTCCTAATGGTTCTTTTAGTTCTCTTAATTTATTTCCGAATTGACGCACAATTTCGCCACGTTGTGGTGCGGGCATTGCTCTAAAAGTTAGAAAAGCAGCCGTTGCTGTTTGCATAACTTTTTCATAATCTTCGGCGGTGGTGGTTTTTACTTTTCCGATAAGTTGACCATCTACTGGCGAATAACTTTCGATGATTTCTCCGTTTGAAAAATGATTATTTCCTGTTGAAGTTCCTTCATTAATGGCTTTTACACCAAGGATTTCAAGTGCTTCGGTCATTCCGAATTGTTGCGCAATTGTTGACATTTTATTTTGTTTAAATTATTTTTAAATTTTGACAGCAAAAATAGGTAAAAAATAATTCAACATTAGCACTTTGTTTCTTTTGTGGGTTGATAACAATCGTTGTTAATTAAAATTACAAACTATCTGGGAGAAACTAATAATTTATAATCACTGCATTTTCAGTAATTGTTCTAAATAATCGCGCTGGTTAGAAAGTCTAGGGATTTTGTGTTGTCCGCCAAGTTTGTCATTGTCTTTTAGCCAATCATAAAACAGGTTTTCTCTGGCAATATTGATTTCGAGCGGATTTAAAGTCATGTTGTTATAGCGTTTTGCTTCGTAGTCTGAGTTTAAACTTTGCAGTGTTTTATCGAGCAAGTTTTTAAAGAGGATAAGGTCAGTTGGAGCTGTTTTAAACTCAATAATCCACTCGTGGGCACCTTTTTCTTTTCCTTGCATAAAAATTGGAGCAACGGTGTAATCAATAACTTCAATGTTGGTTTCTTGACATGCAATTGCCAAAGCCTTGTCGGTATTTTCGACCATTAATTCTTCGCCAAAAACATTGATATGATGCTTGGTGCGGCCCGTAACCCTGATTCGATAGGGGCTAAGGGAAGTAAACCGAACCGTGTCGCCCACTAAATAGCGCCAAAGACCACCATTAGTTGTAATCAAAACGGCATAATTTTTAAAAAGTTCAACGTCTGACAAGCGAACGGTTTGCTCGTTTGGCGTTCCGAAACTATCCATCGGAATAAATTCGTAGAAAATGCCATAATCTAGCATTAATAATAAATCGCTGGAATAGTTAAGATCTTGAATGGCAAAAAAGCCTTCGGAAGCGTTGTAAATTTCATAATATTTGAAATCAGATTTGGGCAGCAATCGATGGTACTGTTCTCTGTAGGGTTCAAAACTGACGCCGCCATGAAAATAGACTTCAAGATTGGGCCATAAATCGATTAGATTTTTACAGTTGGTGTCTTCTAAAATTTTGTTTAAAAGAACCAACATCCATGAGGGAACTCCGGCAAAACTCGTTACGTTCTCATTTTTAACTTGATTTATAATCGCTGGAATTTTTGCTTCCCAATCGCTCATTAAAGAAATTTTATTATTGGGTGTGCTGCTAAATTCTGCCCAAATTGGCATATTTTCAATCAAAATAGCCGATAAATCTCCAAAAAAAGTATTGTTGTTTTCATAAATTTGAGAACTTCCGCCGAGTCTTAAGCTTTTTCCTAAAAACAATTCAGAATTTTCGTTGTTGTTCAAATACAAACAAAGCAAATCTTTACTGCCTTTGTAATGGCAATTTTCAAGTGCTTCGTTGGTTACAGGAATAAATTTGCTTTTGGCATTCGTCGTTCCGCTCGATTTAGCAAACCATTTCACGGGCGTTCCCCACAACACATTGGGTTCGCCTTTGCGGGTGCGGTCTATATAAGGCTCTAGTTGTTCATAGCTGGAAACGGGCACCCGTTCTGCAAAAGCACGATAGGATTTTATGGAACTGAAATCAAATTCTTTGCCAAAAATAGTGTTTTCTGAAGATCGAATAAGGTTCATTAACAGTTCTTCTTGAACCTCGTTTGGATATTTTAAAAATAATTCAATTTGATGAATGCGTTGCTTTAAGAACCACGAAGCAATTGAATTTAATATTGGAATTGGCATTTTTTGAATCTTAGTTGATGCGTTTTTAAATAGGAATTATAACTTTACCAAAAATAACAAAATTTGTTTAACCTGAAATAATATTTTCAAAACTTTAAAAAAAATGACCTACGAAGGCGTGTTGACCAAAATGCAAACCGAAATGGGAACTCCCATTCAATATTATCTTGTTTTCAAGACGAGTTTTATAAATATCAATCAATTGTTGAACAAAAATATCACGATAAAACACACAGGTTATCAATGTTTAAGCTGTCAAAAACCAAAGAAAATATTCCGACAAGGATTTTGTTATGACTGTTTTATGTCGAGTGCTTCGGCGGGCGATTGGATTATGAAACCCGAATTGAGCACCGCCCATCTCGGCATTGAAGATCGCGATTTAGACTACGAAACTCGGGTTCAAGTGCAGCCGCATGTGGTCTATTTGGCATTGTCGAGCGAAGTGAAAGTGGGCGTTACTCGAAAAACGCAAGTGCCTACCCGATGGATTGACCAAGGAGCGATAGAAGCTTTGCCGATTGTAGAAGTGCCCAATCGCTATTTAGCAGGGATTACAGAAGTTGCTTTGAAATCACATTATGCCGACAAAACCAACTGGCAAAAAATGTTGAAAAACGAAATTGCTCCCGCAAATTTGATTCAAGAGAAAGCAAGTTTGAAATATTTGATTCCGAATGAAGTTAAAGAATATTTCAATCTGGACCAAAACGATTTGTTTCATTTTGAATATCCAGTGCTGACCTATCCGAAAAAAGTTGCCAGTCTCAATCTCGAAAAAACACCTCGTTTTGAAGGCAAACTATCGGGAATTAAAGGGCAATATCTATTGTTTGAAAGCGGCATCGTTTTTAATGTCCGCAATTCTGAAGGTTTTGTCGTGCAGATTGATTTGTAAGGAAGTATTGGTTTTTATAAACTCGTTCAATAAAATTCTCTTTCTTTTTTTTCAGGAAACCAGATTAGAAATAAAGTTCAGCGCATTTTTACTTTTATCACTAAATAACAGACTTTGTGAAAAATAAAAAAATAGTAAGAACACTATTTACGCTGTGTTTTTATTGCTTCAATTGCACTGAAACTTACTATTTTAAAAGAACTCACTCCTTTTGTAGCCC
>CAIXNQ010000036.1 GCA_903920835.1 uncultured Bacteroidota bacterium
CGTTTTGGTTGCTCAAGGAGAAAACACAAAAGCAATTAGACTAGTTAGAAAATAGGCTTTAGGAGATAGGTGTTAGAGAGTAGGTTGTGATTTAACTCATAATTCATAATTCATAACTCATAATTCAAAAAAACCCTCTTTGGTTCTAAGGAACTGAAGAGGGTTTTGTCTTTGTAAAAAAGTGGGCATGCTGAATAAAGTTAAGACTATTAATCTTAATTATAGATTTAAATAGACTCCAAAAATATTTCTAAAAAATGGAGCGTTCAGGATCACGGTATCCATAAATAGTAAGACGTTGGAACCTTCCATAAACAATTCGTAATATCCTATTGATAGTTCAATTTAGCAGTGTTTTGAACGTGTTATTGCTCTAATTTGATTTTGGTTAATTAAAATCATTTTCAGCAACTAGCAATCCTATAAAATAAAATAGATATTTTGTAATCAATTAATTAGTATAACGAAAGTACTTTGTATAGTAGAAATAAATCTACGCTTTATACTTTTAATATGAAAAAATTTTTATTCTTCAGAATAGGAATAGTGTTACTACTCTTAGTACCACTATTTAGTTTTGGTCAATCTCCATCGCTAGGAACGGCGGCAAATTTTGTTCTTTTTTCGTCGGTTGGAGCGGTAACTAATACTGGCAACTCTCAACTAACTGGCAATATCGGGACGAATGCAGGAGCGTGTACTGGCTTTGGAAATTTTAATGGTGTTTTGCACCATGCAGATGCTACTAGCGCCCAATGTGTAGTCGATTTAACTTCGGCATACAACCAATTGAACAATTCTGTTGCCACTTTCTTCCCTTCGGCGGTTATGGGCAATGGTCAAACTTTTACTGCTGGAGTCTATGCTGTTTCGAGTGCTGCTTCCTTTACAGGAACGCTAATGATGGACGCTCAAAACAATCCTAATGCAGTTTTTATTATTCAAATCGCCGGAGCTTTATCGATTGCCCCAAACGCACAAGTAATTTTGGTTAATGGGGCTAAATCAAGTAATCTTTTTTGGAAAGTGGAAGGATTAATTGATATTGGTGGAAGTGCCAATTTAAAAGGAACCTTTATTGCTAATAATGCAGCAATTAACATGAATTCTGGTGTTGTTATAGAAGGCAGGGCTTTGTCAACAACAGGAGCTGTTTCTAGCAATCATATTGTTTCTTTTTTACCAAACAGTCTTGGAACGCCAAGTTTGACAGGACCTGTTGCTCCAAACTTGAATAGCACACTTGCGTATAGTCTGTTTTCATCAAATGGGGCTGTTAGTAATACTGGACTTACGGTTGTTGCGGGAGATGTCGGGACTAATCTAGGTACAACCACGGGTTATCTTCCTGCTAATGTTTCTGGAACTATTCATATAAATCCAGACAGTTCAACTGGAGTTGCAGCATCTGATTTGGCTGTTGTTTATACTTATTTAAACACGTTGCCCTATGACATTGAATTGATGTTACCTGCTCAATTCGGAAATGATTTGGTGCTAACACCACATACTTATTTATTAAATGCGGCAACGGTGTTAACTGATAATTTATATTTTGATGCACAAAATAATTCAAATGCGGTTTTTGTGATTCAGATTAACGGTGCTTTGACGACTAGTGTCAATGCCAAAGTAATTTTACTTAACGGTGCTCAAGCTAGAAATGTATTTTGGAAAGTAGATGGGGCGGTTTCTATTAATACCAATTCACAATTTAAAGGAACCGTTGTTTGCAATAATGGTGCAATCAGTTTGCTTCAAGGCGTTCAACTCGAAGGACGCGCCATGACCACTACTGGTGCTTTGAGTACTGTGGGCGATACAATAACGATGCCTGTTGATTTAAGCACAGCACCACCCACAGCTGTGTCACAAGCTTTTTGTATTGGAACAACAGTTTCTAGTTTGATAGCAACAGGCACAGCAATTAAATGGTATGCTGCAATGACTGGTGGAATAGCTCTTGCTCACACAGCGCTATTAACAACGTCAACTTATTATGCTTCTCAAACTTTAAATTCACTAGAAAGCACCCGAACCCCAGTTGTTGTAACTATTAATAACGAAACTACTCCAGCTTTTACTCCAGTAAGCGCTATATGTTCTGGCGTGAGTGTATCGGCGTTGCCTTTAATTTCGCTTAACACTATTTCTGGAACTTGGGGACCTACATTAAACAACACTGCTTCTACAATCTATACTTTTACACCCGCAACGGGTCAATGTGCTACTTCGACTAGTTTAACAATTACCGTAAATACTACTACCTCACCATCGGCAAACGATCAATCATTATGTCCAGGGACTACCGTTTCAGGTTTAGTAGCTGCAGGAACAGCTATTAAATGGTATAATAATGCTGTTGGTGGAATAAGTCTAACTGATGCAACGCCACTTATTGCGGGAATTTATTATGCAGAACAAACCATAAACGGATGTAGCAGCACTGCAAGAAAAGCAGTCACAGTCACTTTGTCAAACACGAGCTTGGGAAACATTGGCGAGATAATGGGCGCTTCAAATGTGTGCGGAATAATTTCAACTGCATATAGTGTTGTTGCTATACCTGGAGCATCTCAATATATTTGGACATTCCCTGCTGGAATAAGTCCTGTATCTAGCCAAGGAAACCTAGTGACTGTTAATGTTGACTCTTTATTTGAAAATGGAGCAATAACCGTTGAGGCGTATGGCGTTTGTGGCTATTCTGCAAATACAGCAAGCATTATGCTTTCTAAAATATTCATTGTCGGAGAAATTGCAGGCAGTAGCACAAGTTGTGGCATTTCTACTGCTATTTATAGCGTAGCTACTGTTGCAGGAACTACTTTTAATTGGACAACGCCCACAGGTGTTGCTATTTTGTCCGGACAAGGTTCTTCAACAATTCAGGTTTCATTTAACAATACGTTTGTAAGCGGCACTCCAATTTCTGTTCAAGCAACAAACAATTGTGGCATTAGCGTTTCTAGAAGAATAGTTATTTATAACGCCCAAAAACCTATTTCTATTAATGGTCTTCAGCACGTTTGTGGCGCTTCAACGACTTCTTATTCTACACCTTCAATCCCAGGAACAAGTTTTAATTGGACAACTCCCGCCAACATGAGCATCATTTCGGGTCAAGGAACTAACATTATCGCTGTAACTATATCAAACGGTTTTGACCATGGCAATCTTGCTGTAACAGCTGCCGATAGTTGCGGAACTAGTGAGGCATTGTTATTTGCAGTTTCAAAAACCAAAGCACCAAGAGCCATTGCAGGACCCAAGAGCCTTTGCGGACTGGTTAAAAACACTTATGATACTTCTGGAAATTTATTAAATAGTGTTGCTGGACAAACTACTTATAGCATTCCGACCGTATTAGGTGCAGTCAATTATTCTTGGAACGTTCCTTCGGGCGTAACTATATTGTCGGGGCAAGGCACAACTGCTATTATTGTAAGTTTTGATATTGCCAATTTTCCAAACGGAACTATATCTGTTACTGCCACTACGGCTTGTGGAACTAGCGAACCTACTTTTCTAGACGTAAAAAGAAGTGCTGTCAAAATTGATGGTTTGACTAATGTGTGTGCGGTGACTTCAACTACTTATTCTGTTCCAAATGCTGTCGGAAGCAATTTTGTTTGGGCAGTGCCATCTTGGATGACCATAATTTCTGGACAAAACACCAGCACCATTTCTGTTAATTTAGCTAACATTGCAAATAAAGAAACGCTTATTTTAAACTATATTTCTTCGTGTGGGGCAAACGAATCTATTTCATTAAATATAGGTTGTAATGAGTTAACCAAGATTGCTTCAGATCAATGCGGAACGACTCTTGCTACTGTAAACACTATTATTCGTTCAGATAATTTGGTTTATGTTGCCGAAAATTATATTCAAGGAATCACAAAATATAAATTCAGAATTACCTCTGGAGCAAATACCAATTATGTTGAATCTACAAATGGAAAGTTTAAAATAACGAGTATGCCAAATTGGAATTATGCCACGAACTATACCATTGCAGTAGCACTACAAATTGGTGGTACATATAAAGATTATGGTAGTTCATGCACCGTTTCAACCCCTGCTTTTACACTAGCAGATTTGCCTACTACCAAAATCAACAATGTTTTTTGTGGAGCAACATTGTCTTTTTTAAACACCAAAATAGCTGCTGATTATTTAACAAACGCATCGAGTTATCGTTTTGAAATTACGTCAAACGGAAATACGATTTTATATGATTCTCCGACCTATAATTTCAGATTGACAGATATTGTTAGTGGAGCAACCTATAACACACAATACTCAATTAGAGTAGCTGCCTTAATAAATAGTGTTTATAACAATTATGGTGCAACCTGCTTTGTTTCTACACCAGTATTAACCGCAGCAGCAATTCCGTTAATTAAAATAAATGCAAATTACTGCGGAACTACATTAGCCTCATTTGCTTCAAAAATTCCTTCAGAAGTATTGACTCAAGCAACAGGCTATCGATTTGAAATTACTTCAAACGGAACTACTGTGGTTTATGATTCTCCAGTTTATAACTTTAAATTGTCGCAAACAGGAACAACTATCGCGCTTAACACCCTCTATTCTGTAAGAGTAGCAGCAGTATTTAATGGGATTTATGGAAACTATGGAATATCATGTGATATTACATCGCCAGCAAATGGAATTACTGTAAAATCTGGATTAAACAGCGATAACGAATTTAGCGCAGTTCCTTATCCAAACCCGTTTGACAATACATTTGCTTTGAAAGTAAACGGGAGTCAAGAAACCATCAACATCAGTGTTTATGACATGATGGGTAAATTAGTTGAAACTAAAGAAGTAAATTCAACAGAAGTAGAAAATGTTGCTCTAGGTCAAAACTATGCTACTGGTATCTACAACGTTTTGGTTGCTCAAGGTGAAAACTCAAAAGTAATTAGACTAGTTAGAAAATAGACTTTAGGAGCTAGGTGTTAGGGAGTAGGTTTTGATTTAACTCATAATTCATAATTCATAACTCATAATTCAAAAAAACCCTCTTTGGTTCTAAGGAACTGAAGGGGGTTTTGTCTTTAAAACATCACTTTTTCTGATTTCAACTTAACCCAATAAACTTAAATTTGCTTGCTGTAATTTCAAAACAATAGATGTAAAAAAATTGCAAAGTTTGTGAAAACTTCGCTTCTTTGCAATTAGAAAAACTTTCAAATGAACAATATCCAATATATAAAAGCAATTGTAATCACTACTGATAAAAACATCGAAGCAACCCTTAAATTGCTTTCAGAAGATTGTACTATTCCGTTTATATCTCGATATCGAAAAGATCAAACAGGAAATCTTGATGAGGTTCAGGTGGAAAATATTGCCAAACTTTCTAAACAATATGATGAAATCGTAAAACGTAAAGAAAGCATCTTAAAAACAATTGAAGAACAAGGACAACTTTCGCCTGAATTAAAATCTAAAATTCAAAAAAGTTTTGACTTGCAAGAAATAGAAGATTTGTATTTGCCTTATAAAAAGAAGAAAAAAACCAGAGCCGATGTGGCTCGTGAAAACGGTTTAGAACCATTGGCAAAATTAATTTTAGCTCAAAGAAATGATGATGTTGATTTCTTGGCAACTCAATTTATCAATAAAAATGTAGTCAACGAAGATGAAGCTTTGCAAGGTGCAAGAGCTATTGTTGCCGAATGGATTAACGAAAACATAGCTGTTCGTCAAAGTTTGCGAAGGTTATATAACAGAAAAGCAATCGTTGAAACTAAAGTCGTTAAAAAGAAAGCTGAAGAAGAGGCGGCACAAAAATTCTCGCAATATTTTGATTGGTCAGAACCATTATCAAAAGCGCCATCGCATCGATTGTTAGCCATGCTTCGAGCCGAAAATGAAGGCTTTATTAAAATAAAAATCGAAACCGATATTGATGAAACCTATGATATTATTGACGAATTGATAATTAAAAACGGCAACAGTCCGTCTATAAATCATCTGCAATTGGCTATTGAAGACAGTTACAAACGATTGCTTCATCCGGCAATTTCAAACGAAACTTTGCAGGAAGCTAAAGCCAAAGCCGATACTAAAGCGATTGATGTTTTTGCAAACAATCTAAGTCAATTATTGCTCGCGCCACCCTTGGGAGAAAAACGAATTTTAGCTATAGATCCTGGCTTTAGAAGTGGTTGTAAAGTTGTTTGTTTGGATGAAAAAGGCGATTTGTTATATAACGAAACCATTTATCCGCATCAGCCACAGAATGAAACTGCCATGGCGATGAAAAAGATTAAATCAATGGTGAATGCTTATAATATTGAAGCCATTGCTATTGGAAACGGAACCGCCAGTCGGGAAACCGAATTTTTTATTAAGAAAATAGCTTTTGATAAGACTGTTCAAGTTTTTGTGGTTTCAGAAGCTGGAGCATCGGTTTATTCGGCGAGTAAGATTGCACGAGAGGAATTTCCGAATTATGATGTGACCGTTCGGGGCTCGGTTTCTATTGGTAGAAGATTGAGCGACCCTTTAGCTGAGTTGGTAAAAATTGATGCTAAATCAATCGGTGTTGGGCAATACCAACATGATGTAGATCAAACTAAATTGAAAGAAGAGCTTGACACCGTGGTGGTGCGTTGTGTAAACTCAGTGGGTATAAACATTAATACTGCGAGCAAATCGTTGTTGAGTTATGTTAGTGGAATAGGGGAGAAAACAGCCGAAAATATTGTGGCATATCGTTCGGAGAACGGTCCGTTTGAAGACCGAAAACAAATTAAAAAAGTGCCTCGACTGGGCGAAAAAGCCTATCAACAAGCGGCGGCTTTTGTGAGAATTCATAACGGGAAAAATCCGTTGGATAATTCGGCGGTGCATCCAGAGGCTTATGGAATTGTAGAGCAAATGGCGAAAGATTTAAAGATTTCGGTCAATGAATTAATTGCTAATAAAGAGAAAATTGGATTGATAAATCCTGAGAAATATATAAATAAAACCATTGGAATTCTTGGAATTAAAGACATTTTGAAAGAACTCATTAAACCAGGATTAGACCCAAGAAAATCGGCAAAAGTTTTTGAGTTTGACCCGAATGTAAAAACAATTAAAGACGTTAGAACCGGAATGATATTGCCGGGAATTGTCAATAATATTACGGCTTTTGGGTGTTTTGTTGATATTGGTGTTAAAGAGAGTGGCTTGGTTCATATCTCGCAATTGAAAGAAGGTTTTGTTAGTGATGTAAACGAAGTTGTGAAATTACACCAACATGTTCAAGTAAAAGTTGTTGAAGTCGATGAAGATCGAAAGCGGATTCAGTTGACGATGATAATATAACTTCTCTAAGACACTATAAAAAATGAATATAAAACTAATTGCCATAGGGAAAACAGATGATTCGTCGTTGCAAACTTTGATAAATGAGTATTGCAAAAGGCTTTCGTTTTACATAAAATTTGAGATTGATATTATTCCGGATTTAAAAAATGCCAAAAATTTCTCTGAAAGTCAGCAGAAAGAAAAAGAAGGCGATTTGATTTTGTCAAAAATAGCTGCAACAGATTTTTTGATATTGCTGGACGAAAACGGAAAAACATTTTCGAGTGTTGAATTTGCTAACGAACTGCAAAAAAAGATGAACTCAGGAATTAAAACCCTCGTTTTTGTTATCGGTGGGCCTTACGGATTTAGCGATAGTGTTTATAAAAAAGCACAAGGAAAAATTTCGCTTTCTAAGATGACATTCTCGCACCAAATGATTCGACTGTTTTTTGTAGAGCAAGTTTACAGGGGTTTTACAATACTTAAAAACGAGCCGTACCATCATCAATAATTTTTGAATTTGAATTTTTAAAAATCAAAAAAAGTGCGGCATGAAAACTTAACATTGCCGTATGTGTTCAATTTGTATATTTGCTAACAATAAATTTACAATTAATTAACATTGGAAAACATGCAACATTTGATAGATCGATTTATAAGTTATGTAACCATCGACACGGAGTCTGATCCGAATTCTACTACCATCCCGAGCACAAAAAAACAATTGGTTTTAGCTAAATTATTAGTAAAAGAACTTAAAAACATAGGTTTAACAGAGGTTACTATTGACAAAAATGGTTACGTTATGGGAACTTTAGAGAGTAATTTAGACTATGAAGTTCCTACAATTGGGTTCATTTCTCATTATGACACTACGCCCGATTTTACTGGAAAAGATGTTCAGCCACAACTAATCAAAAACTATGATGGTGGTGATATTATGCTGAATGAAGAACAAAACATTGTGCTTTCGCCTTCCTATTTCAAAGATTTGTTGCAATATAAAGGTCAAACTTTGATCACTACTAACGGACTGACGTTATTAGGAGCCGACGACAAAGCTGGACTAACAGAAATCGTTTCGGCGATGGAATTTTTGGTTGCCAATCCAGAAATAAAACACGGAAAAATTAGAGTTGGTTTTACTCCCGACGAAGAAATTGGGCGGGGTGCTGACGAATTTGATGTTGCACTTTTTGGAGCTGAATGGGCTTATACGATGGATGGAAGTCAGATTGGCGAATTAGAATATGAGAATTTTAATGCGGCTGGTGCTAAAATTACGTTCAAAGGAAAAAGCGTGCATCCGGGATATGCCAAAGGAAAAATGATCAACTCGATGTTGCTTGCTTCCGATTTTATTGCCGAATTGCCCAAAGATGAAACGCCGCAAACCACTAAAGGTTATGAAGGATTTTATCATGTAACGCAACTTTCGGGAAGTATTGAAGCCACAACTTTAGAATTGATAATTCGAGATCACGACAGAAAGAAATTTATTAACAGAAAAGAATTTATTCACAATCTCACAAAAAAAATCAATAAAAAATATGCCAAACAATTTGGTGAAGACATTGTAATTACGGAAATCAAAGACCAATATTACAACATGCGAGAAAAAGTAGCTCCCGTGATGCACATTGTTGATTTGGCAGAAAAAGCTATGAAAGAATTGGGCATAAAACCCTTAATAAAACCAATTCGAGGCGGCACCGATGGCTGTAGATTGTCGTATATGGGGCTTCCGTGTCCGAATATTTTTGCAGGTGGACATAATTTTCACGGAAAATATGAATATGTTCCTGTTGAAAGTATGCAAAAAGCAGTTGATGTGATTGTAAAAATTGCTGAGTTGACGGCTACGACCGATTTTTCGACCGAAAAAAGTAAAAAAAAGAAAGCTAAAAAAGGAAAGTAAAATCTTTAAACTAATAAAAAAAGCCGTCAAATGAGACGGCTTTTTTTGTGAATGTTGCTATAGACTAATTTTTAAATTGCTCTAACAATGGTTTTAGTTGTGCCATGTCAACATTGGCGGTTTTTAGAGATTCCATTATTGTTAGAATAGATGACGGACTCATGTCTTTTCCTAGAATGCGAACGATTACAAACCCGAATTCTTCTTTTGAGCCATAGACCACAAATTCAGAAATGTGATCGTCTGGACCAACAAAACTAATCATTGCGGCATCTTTTCCTGAGCCAAATTTCATCAGCTGTTGGTATTTTTCGTCTTTCAGAATCGTATTTACTTTGGTTCTTTCTGTGGCAAAAAGAGCTTTGTTTTTGTCATTAATTTTAAAAGCCAAAACGTTTACTTTTTCAAATGTTTGCATCGCCTTTATTTGGTCTGGAGTGAGTTTGGCTTTGTTCATATTTAATATTGATGGCGAAATATCTAGCTGAACAAAGTTTTTGTTTTCGGCATTTTCGACATAATATTTTTCTAAACTTGGTTTGTTAGAACAACTAATAACCAATAGACTTACGAGTGAAATTAGTACTTTTTTCATTTTACTATTTTTTTGTTTTAGAAGCTTTTTTCAACAAATCGCCGCCCGGCAAATTCATTTTGTTTGTGAGTGATGAAATTTCGTTGAGTTCAAAATTTCCAGTTAAAGACATGATTATGGTTTGGTTTTCTTTGCCATTTTCGTCGATGTACATAAAAAGTTCTTTAATTGAGTCTGACGGACCCGATTTTACATAGATTTTTACGTTTCTTCCGCTGTCGGTTACTCGCATAAGTTCCTCTAAATTGGAAGTTTTTAAGTAACTATCGGCGGTTTTTTTCATGTCAGCACCAATTTTATTACTGCTGGTTACAAACACTTTCAGGTTGTCAAGTTTTTTAATTAATTTGAAATACTGCAACGTTTCTTTGTCGGTGGCTTCGGTTTTTACTTTGCTCATTAGGTCAAACATTTTTTTGTTGACAATGATTGAAGTTACTTGTTCTTGACCGTCGAATTTGTCAAAAACAGATTGTGCTGAGGTTAGATTTGATGTGAAAACAAATGCTAACAATAAGATTATTTTATTCATGATTATTTGTTATTTTTTAAAGATTAAGTTTTTTGAGTCTTGAAATTCATTGAGGTAAGAAACACTTTCGATGCCGACATTTACGTTTTTTGACAGTAATTGAAGCGCTTTTTGTGTTTCTTTGAACGCAACTTCGGGATTTTCAAAAGTTCCTAGGTCATTTGAAGCACTGTCGGTCGTGTTCGAGTAAATAATAGCACCTGTTCCTATCAAAATTGAGGCAGATGCTGCCACAGAAAGCCAAAACATTTTTGATTTTTTTGATTTTATTTTGAATTCTTTTTGGCTTTCTTCCAATCTTGATGTCGAAAAATAATTGAAAACGTTTTGGTATTGTTTCAAATGCTGCGCAACATCTGACGAACTAAAGTAGGCGCCTAACTCTTGTTCTTCATCAATACTGGTTTGCCCTTCAAAATATTTTTCTAAAAGTGTTTCTATTTTATTTAATTCCATAATTATGGGTTTTTGAAATTTGTTCTCTAATTGTTTTTCGGGCTCTTGACAGCGCAACTCTAATTGCGGTTTCGTTCATATCGATCATTTTGGCGATTTCTTCATATTCAAAATGTTCCACGTCTCTAAGGTGAATAATGATTTGTTGCTGTTCTGGCAACTCTTTTATTATTCTTTCAACCCAACTCAAGCTGTCAATGTCTTCTACTTTTTGGAGTAAACTGGCATCTCGGCTTCCGTAATCGCTGTGAACTAAAGATAAATTTGAAGCCCGTTTTGATTTGAGTTGATCTAAACAAAAGTTTTTGGTCATTGTCATTGCCATTGCTTCTATACTTTTATATTGATTTAAGTCTTCTTTTTTATTCCATAGCTTGATTAGAACTTCCTGCGAAGCATCTTCTGCTTCTTCAGTACTCACTAATAAACGTTTTGCAAGCCGAAAGACTTTGCTTTTGAATGGGTTTATTAGTTGTATAAATTCCAGTTGATTCATTGTTTAATGCTGCTAACTTTAATCAAGACGAGCTATTATTTTGTTTGTTACAGGAAATATAGATAAAATACAAAAATTTTAATATCCCTAAATATCAAAAAAAGCAATTCCTAATACTTGAACTGCTTTTGTATTTGTTGATTGAATTGCTAATTTATAATTTTTCCTATTGAACAACTTTTTTTTTAGATTAAAAATACCGCAAATTCGCAAATTATAATTTTAATATTCTGATTTCAATTCGTGCATTCGTGGCGATTTCTTTTTTTTTTCGCCACTATTTCACGAATTTGTTTTGTAAAAAAATACCGCAAATTCGCAAATTATTATTTTAATA
>CAIXNQ010000037.1 GCA_903920835.1 uncultured Bacteroidota bacterium
ATATATTTTAAGCTTTATTTTCTTTTAGATTTTTATATAATCTAGCAAATAGAATATTTCATTTAACTAATGCTAATTTTAATAACACAATCGTCTTTTTCGTTATATTTTTAAACTACGAATATTAGAAATCTTGTTTATAATTCTGTAATTCGGATGGCGAATTGCGCCGGTATATTTGCTTAATTATAATCTTAAAATTAATCACAGATGAAAAAATCATTAGCTTACGCCTTAGGTTTATCAATTATTGGCGGAATAATTCTGGTGGCTTGCAATCAAAAAAAGAAACCCATAATGACTACAAAAGAACACAGTGACGCTGAAATTCAAACTATTGAAAACATGAAATCCGCCTATAAAGGAGAGCTAACCGCCACAGCAAAATATGCTGCCTTTGCCAAGAAAGCGATTGCCGATGGCTACCCAACAATTGCGGTGCTCTATCGTGCGGTGTCGGCAGCAGAGTCTATTCATGCCAAAAATCATCGGGCAGTGCTGGAAGATGCTGGCGCAACCTTGCCCACAATTATTCCTGAGTTTAAAGTAAAGTCAACCAAAGAAAATCTGTTTGATGACATTAACGGCGAGGCTTATGAAGCCAAAACTATGTATCCAGACTTCTTAGCAACAGCTTCAAAAGCCGATAACCAACTTGCAGTATTGAGTTTAACTTATGCCATGAACACTGAAAAAAAGCATAAAGCATTTTTTGAACAAGCTTTGGGCGACATCAATAGCAATACGTTAAACAGTTTGCCTTCGAGCTATTCGGTTTGTCCTGTTTGTGGTAATACGTTTTCAAATCCACCAAAACATTGCGACTTTTCGTTTACGAGCAAAGATTTATTTGTTGTTTTTAAATAATTAACCATGAATCCAACGCACATTCATTTATTGATTACGCACCTGCCCATTTTCGGAACTTTTTTTGGAATTATTGTTTTAATAGAGGGCATTTGGAGTAAGAATAATCCTACAAAAATTGCTGCCTTTTCGGTCTTCATTATCTCAGCTTTGGGTGCATTTATTGCATATCTTACAGGAGAAGGTGCCGAAGAAGGTATCGAACATTTGCCGGGCATAGTAGAACAAACCATCAAGACGCATGAACATTTTGCATTATATGCTTTTATTGCTTTAATCATCTTGGGGCTTGCTTCGGTTTTTGGAATCTTGATTACTTTAATGAAAACAACCATTACCAGAAAAGTTGCAATGATTATTTTGATATTTTCATTTATTTGCTTCGGACTTGTGGCACGAACGGGCTATCTCGGCGGACAAATCAGACACACCGAATTATCTGGCAATAGTGAAACATCAGCCGAAAGTAAACAAGAGTCTCCCGACTGAACTCAGCAACCAAACATAATTGACAACTATTAAACATCTTTTTGATTTATGCCAAATGCTCCTTTGAACCTCACTGGACTTACTGACGAAGAAGCACGATTGGCTAGAGTAAAATTTGGTGTCAATCAATTAATTTTCAAGAAAGAAAACAGGTTTATTGATGCTTTCCTGCGTACTGTCAAAGAACCAATGCTGTTGTTATTGATTGTCGCTGCAACAATTTATTTTGTAAGTGGCAAAACAGGCGATGGCATTTTCCTGTTATTTGCAATTCTATTCCAAACATCAATTTCGCTTTATCAATATTCAAGAAGCAAAAATGCGTTAGAGAAGCTAAAACAACTCTCGCAACCCAATTGTCAAGTCATTCGCAACGGAAAAGTTGCTGCCATCAAAAGCGAAGATTTAGTAATCGGCGACTTTTTAATGGTCGAGGAAGGGACCGCTATCACTGCCGACGGAACCATAATCCACTCTAGCGATTTTTCTGTAAACGAGTCTATATTAACCGGCGAATCGATGCCTGTTATTAAAGACAAATCAAGCAAAGACAACACCATTTTCTGCGGAACAACCGTCGCCAGCGGATTAGCCATTGGCACCATCACAGCTATTGGCAATCAAACAAAACTTGGCAAAATAGGCACAAGCTTAGCTGAAATTGAAGAAGAAAAAACACCCTTAGAAATTCAAATTGCCAACTTTGTAAAGAAAATGGCAATCAGTGGTGCAATTGTTTTTCTGCTGGTTTGGGCAATAAATTTCTATCATTCGAGACTTTTGTTATCTAGTTTGCTGCAATCACTAACCTTAGCTATGAGTATTTTGCCCGAAGAAATTCCGGTGGCGTTCACAACATTTATGGCAATTGGTGCTTGGCGATTAATGAAAAAAGGAATTGTGGTCAAACAGATGAAAACTGTCGAAACCCTAGGCAGCGCAACAGTAATTTGTGTTGACAAAACCGGAACGCTCACCGAAAATAAAATGAGCGTAGCGCAACTCTATTTGTTGTCAACAAACACAATCTTTTCTACAAACGAAGCCAAAACAATTGAAGCAACAGAATTTATATCAATCGCTATGTGGGCTAGCGATCCAATTCCGTTTGTCCCAATGGAAATTGCGTTGCACAAAATCACTCGTCCACCTTGCTA
>CAIXNQ010000038.1 GCA_903920835.1 uncultured Bacteroidota bacterium
AAAAGTCTCGAACAATTGGTTGAACTTACTAAAAAATACTATGTTGAAAAGAAAGCCCAACAAGTTCTAGATAAATTAAACAAACTAGCAGATAAACAAGAAAATTTATCAAATCAAAAAGAAGATAACAATACCGAAAATCAAGAAAAATTAAACAATGAATTTGATAAAATTCAAGAAGATTTAAAACAACTTGACAAGGATAATAAGGATTTAAAAAAACCAATCGATATTCCAAAAGACGAAGACAAACAAAAAAGCATTGACGAGGATCAAAAGAAAGCAACTGACGATTTAAAGAGAGACAGTAAAGATTCTGCTAAGAAAAATCAGAAATCTGCTTCTAAAAAGATGAAGGAGATGGCTCAAAAGATGGCTCAAAAGATGGACGCAAGTGAAAAAGAACAAATGGAAGAAGACGAAGCCATGCTACGTCAAATTTTAGATAACTTATTGTCTTTTTCTTTTTCACAAGAAGCTTTAATGACTGAATTCAAAGGAATTAAACGTATTTCTCCTTCATTTAATAAACTTCTTAAGTCACAACAGAATTTAAAACAACAATTTACACATGTTGACGATAGTTTATTCACTTTGTCCATGAGAAATCCGAAAATCAGCGATAATATTCTTAAAGAAGTTGGAACAATTCATTACAATCTTGACAAATCTATTGAGACTTTAGCAGATGCTCAATTGCCAAAAGGTATTTCACACCAACAATATTCCGTTAGTTCATCAAACAAATTAGCTGATTTTTTAAGTGATGTTTTAAACAATATGCAAATGTCAATGTCTATGTCTGGTGCAGGCAAAGGCAAACCCAAACCGGGAAAAGGCGATGGAATGCAACTTCCAGATATTATTCAAAAACAAGAATCTCTAGCAGAGAAAATGAAGAAATCTCAATCAAAAGGCAAAAAACCAGGAGAAGGAAAAGAAGGTAAACAAGGAAATTCCGGGAATGATGGAAATGAAGGAAAGCCAAGCCCGTCTCCAAACGGAAAAGCTCCAAACGGAAGTTCTCCAAATGGTCAATCTGGAAATTCATCTGATAAATCAAATGGCGAAGGTGAAAATGGTCAAGATGGCGAAGGAAATGCAAAAGAGATTATGCAAATTTACAAGGAACAACAAGAACTACGAGAAGCTTTACAAAATGAATTAAACAAAAAAGGGCTTGAAGGTGCTGGACAAAATGCAATTAACCAAATGAAAGATCTTGAAAAGCAACTATTAAATAAAGGTTTTAGAAACGAGAACTTAGTAAAAACAAACGCAATCAAACAAGAACTCTTAAAACTTGATAAAGCAATACAAGAACAAGGCGAAGAACAAAAACGTCAATCTCACACCAGTACTACAAATTTTTCAAATCCAAATAATGTTTTACCTCAATCAATACAGCAATATTTAAAAAGTATAGAGATTCTAAACAGACAATCTTTACCTTTGCATTCTAAATTTAACACTAAAACCCAAAATTATTTCAAGTCGAATGATAAATTTTAATTACGAAACTGAATTTTTACTTTCTAACGAATCGATTATTCAGCAATGGCTTGAAGACATAATTAAGTCTGAAAACAAATCTATCGGGGAAATCAATTACATTTTTTGTAATGACGATTATCTTTTAAGTCTTAATCAAGAGTATTTGAATCACGATACTCTTACAGACATCATCAGTTTTGATTATACAGTAGGTAACGAAATCAGTGGTGATATATTTATATCTATCGAAAGAGTTAAAGAGAACGCCTCCGTTTTTAACGTTACATTCGAAGAAGAATTAGCTAGGGTTTTATCTCACGGGCTCCTACACTACTGCGGATACAATGACAAATCTCCAGATGACGAGTTAAAGATGAGGGAAAAGGAAAACCAAAAAATCAGTATGTTTCACGTGAAACATATCTTTTAATTTAATATTTAATTATAATGTTTCACGTGAAACAATTTCAACTTAATTATGTTTCAAGATCAATATGATGTTATTGTTGTAGGCGCTGGTCATGCGGGTTGTGAAGCTGCTGCTGCAGCTGCAAACTTAGGCATGAAAACACTCCTTGTAACAATGAATTTACAAAACATTGCACAAATGTCTTGTAATCCAGCTGTTGGAGGCATCGCAAAAGGACAAATTGTAAGGGAGATTGATGCTCTTGGTGGTTATACTGGGATTGTAGCTGACAAAACTGCTATTCAGTTTAAAATGCTTAATAAATCAAAAGGGCCTGCCATGTGGTCTCCGCGTGTTCAAAGTGATCGAATGCGCTTT
Organism: uncultured Bacteroidota bacterium; assembly: GCA_903920835.1. Classification (GTDB taxonomy): domain Bacteria; phylum Bacteroidota; class Bacteroidia; order Flavobacteriales; family Flavobacteriaceae; genus Flavobacterium. The sequence goes on from CAIXNQ010000038.1 coordinate 2,282, forward strand.
GCTGAAGAATGGCGTTTAATGCTTGAACGAACTCATAATTTAGATTTTTTTCAAGACACGGTAAATGAATTAATAATAGAAGGAAATCAAGTTAAAGGTGTTGTTACTAATCTCGGGATTAAAATTCATTCTAAAACTGTTGTTCTGACTAATGGTACTTTTTTAAATGGATTAATTCACATTGGTGATAAACAATTTGGTGGAGGAAGAGCGGGCGAAAGTGCTTCTTTCGGGATTACTGAGAATTTAATTAATTTTGGATTTGAATCAGGAAGAATGAAAACTGGTACTCCGCCAAGAGTTGATGGACGGTCTTTGGATTATTCTAGAATGAACGAAGAAAAAGGGGATGAAGTAACCAGTAAATTCTCTTATTCTAACTTAACTTCCCCGTTAAAATTTCAAAAATCATGTCACATGACCTATACTTCTCTTGAGGTACATGATATATTAAGAAAAGGATTTGATAGGTCACCAATGTTTAATGGAAGAATCAAAAGCTTAGGCCCACGTTATTGTCCATCCATTGAAGATAAAATTAACCGCTTTGCTGATAAAGAAAGACACCAACTTTTTATAGAACCAGAAGGTTGGAATACTGTTGAAGTTTATGTTAATGGTTTCTCAACATCTTTGCCAGAAGAAATACAATATAAAGCTTTAAAATCTGTAGTTGGTTTTGAAAATGTTAAGTTTTTTCGCCCAGGATATGCTATTGAATATGATTACTTCCCTCCTACCCAATTAAAACATACTTTAGAAACAAAGTTAATTGATGGTCTTTACTTTGCTGGTCAAATAAACGGAACTACAGGATATGAAGAAGCAGCTTCTCAAGGTTTAATGGCAGGAATAAACGCTGCTCTTAAAGTGAAAGAACAATCTCCCCTAATTTTAAACAGAGATGAAGCTTATATTGGCGTCTTAATTGATGATTTAATCACCAAAGGTACTGATGAACCTTACAGAATGTTTACTTCTCGTGCCGAGTACCGAACTTTACTCAGACAAGATAATGCTGACTTTCGACTTACGCCCATAGCTCATAAAATTGGTCTAGCGTCTGATGATAGATTAAAACGGATGGAATTTAAGTTCAATGAATCAGATAAAATGGTAAGTTTTTTCAAAGAAACTAGTATAAGTATCAATGAAGCCAACCCAGTTTTAATTTCTAAGGAAACAGCTCCAATTGTTCAAAATGATAAAATGTTTAAAATCTTTTCTAGGCCACAAATTGATTTAGTTGATATGATTAAATTTGAAAAGGTCAAAAATTATATTGACCTAAATAATTTAGATTTAGAAATTATTGAACAAGCCGAAATTCAAGTTAAATATTCTGGATATATCGAAAAAGAAAGAAATAATGCTGATAAACTAACGCGTCTTGAAGATGTTAAAATACCTGATAATTTTAATTACGAGAACATAAAATCAATGTCAATCGAAGCTAAGCAGAAACTAACTAAAATTCGTCCTGTAACTATATCTCAAGCATCAAGAATTAGCGGTGTGTCGCCAAGCGATATCTCTGTTTTACTTATCTATATGGGACGTTAAAACATTTGTTCCACGTGAAACCCAACCTAATTTATTTGATATAAATGAACTTTTCTAAAACAATCCCTTTTTTATCGGTTAAAGATCATTCTGTTTCAGGAGAAACTTTTGAATTATTGTGTCATGAAGAATATGATATGTTAATCACTAATCCGCAACCCAGTTTAGAAAATTTACCTCGATATTATGAAACTGAAGATTATATATCGCATACTGATGGGAAACGAACGTTGTTTGAAAAACTATATCAATTTGTAAAAAATATCGCCCTAAAGCGCAAACTTAAACTAATCAATTCTTTATCAGAAACAGGAACTCTTTTAGATATTGGTGCAGGAACAGGCGATTTTTTATTGTACTGCAAAAATAATGGTTGGAATGTTACAGGAATTGAACCGAGTCAAAAAGCATCTTTAATTGCAAATAAAAAAGGATTGGATTATGAAACAAGTTTGTCCAATTTAAAAGACAATTCTTTTGATGTAATTACAATGTGGCATGTTCTAGAACACGTTCCTGATTTAGACAATCAAATTAAAGAACTAAAACGATTATTAAAACCAAACGGAACTTTGTTTGTGGCAGTACCAAACTTCAAATCTTATGATGCGAAATACTATGGAAAATTCTGGGCTGCTTTTGACGTGCCTATCCATTTTTGGCATTTTTCAAAAACAGCAATAAAGAAACTTTTCTTTGAACAAAACATGATTTTAACTAAAGTCGAACCAATGAAATTTGATTCCTATTATGTTGCTTTGTTGTCAGAAAAATATAAAACAGGAAAAATGAATTTTGTTAACGCTCTTGCAATTGGAGCGATTTCTAATTGGAAAGCCAATAAAAACTTAGAGTTTTCATCATTAATTTATGTAATCAAACATAAAAATTAATTCTTAGAACGATTACTTTAATGCTTTTTTAATAAAAAGTCAATATAGATTTTTACTTAATATTACATTAAGTTTTAATCTCTTTAATCTTATTTTCCAAATCAATTCCATTTAAAACGAAACCTATAATCTTTTGATTTTCAAATTTATTTTAAAATAACTTGTTGCAAATTATTGCTCCCGTTTGAAGTTGATAGCTTACAAAGATATACTCCTGATTGCAAATTACTGGCGTCAATCGATTGATAATTAATACCTACTGTGTTTTGAGTCAATGGCATTTCGATTATAGTTCTTCCAAGTGTGTCAATTATCGAAATAGTGGTGTCTTGAACTTCATTTGCTATAAATGAAAAATGTATTTGTTTGTCCTCACTTGGATTTGGCGCAACAGTAAATCTGTTGTTGTTTTGTTCAAAATCATTGGTTGACAAATTTGGAGTCATTAGCCAAATAATTGCATTGACCAAAAGTAATCTGTGATTTCCGTTGGCATCAACAGTATATCCATTATATAATGAAGTGTCGCCCGTGTCGCCCGTTCCATCATCTAAAATTGAACTATCACCAATAGCAATAACTTTTCCTGATTGATACGTGGCTGCAGCCACCATTACATTTGTTGTGCCCGTTGTGCTAGATCCCGACTTAAAAACCAAACCTTTTACGGAGCTATTGGCAGCAGTACTTAATGTCATGGTAGTTCCGTTTGTCCATTTTATTAAATTCGGATTTCCTAAAGTGCCATGCAAAATAGTATAATAAGGACTTGCCGTCGTTAGACTTGCAAATGCGCTCGAATTGCCCGAAATATCTACCAAATCAAATGAAATTCCGAAAGGATTATTTTGAACTGTGTTGTTACTCAGCAAATCATTTAAAGCTATTGGAGAATCGATTCCGTCAAAATTTCTATCTGAAACCGTATGGTCTGAAACAATCATTAAACCACCACCGCCTTTAACGAAATTAATAATAGCTGTTTTTTCAATTGCCGAAAACGACATATTGGGCTCATCGATTACAAAGACTTTATACTTGCTTAAATCTTGAGCGTTTGAAGTATTTCCGAAAGTAATTTGCGAATTAAAAGGCAAACTCTCCACAGTATATCCTTGTTTTACGCAATCAACAGCTAAAGCCGAAATTGCGCCTGTCCAATAGGTTTCTGTAGTTGCAGAAGTTATTCCAGATTGCGCTGGCGTAGGAATTCGTTGCGGATTGGATTGTCCTGTTGTTCCTGTGCTGGCATAAGGCAGATGGGTTGTTCCAGAAAAATAGATATTATTCAAATCGGCATCAATAACCCAGTCGGCATTTGCTGCCATCTCTGCTTTTGTTGCATCAAATAATATTTTTTGAGCGTTTGCAATCGAAGCAGTAAAGAGAAATATTAAAATTAGTTTTTTCATAAAAATAAAAATTAGCAAACAAATGTAAGCTACTTTCAGTGTAGTTTAAAGCATCTTCAACTAATTTAATTTGTTGTTATTGATTTATAACAATTAATTGCATCTGATAACACAAAAAAATAATTTTAAACTATTTCTTTATCCAAAAAATTAAACAGGATGATATTATCTTGAAACAGCCAATAAAAAAAGTTAAATGTCTTATATTAAATTATTTAAAAAAAACTACAACATCTTTCTTGATTGCGCCATGCACCCCTGCGCGGAGCAATCAAGTGACACTTGATCAGTCCATGCAGGGGTGCATGGCGCAATCAAGTGTCACTTGAACCCTTCAAGCAGGGGTGCACTAGGGTCTCCAGAAGCACTTGATGGTCTCCTGCAGGGGTGCATGGAGCAATCAAGAAGGTTTTTGGTCAGAAAGTCGTAAAATTGGCAAGAATTAGGTCTCAGGTTACAAATTCATGACTCATAATTCATCATTCATGACTCATTTCCAATTGCTTCAAAATAACCTCGCGCGCTTGTGCTTTGATTTCGTTTTTATCGTTCATAGTTTTCCCAGCTGTTGGTATAAATTCATGAATTTTCACACGCATTCGACCAGGGCTGCCGCTGAAGAATGAAAACGAAAACCGCTCTTTGTTATCATAAAAAGTAATGGGCACTATCGGAATTTGATGTTCAATTGCCAACCTGAACGCTCCGTCTTTAAAATCATCAAGAAGCACCTCTTTTATTGGAACGCCACCTTCTGGAAAAATACAAATACTTAATCCTTGATTTAATCTGTGTTGGGCGAGTTTAAAAACAGCGCCTTTGCTGCGCGAATTGGCTCTGTCAACCAAAATGCAGGTGCGTTTATAAAAAAACCCAAAAAGCGGAATCTTAACCAATTCTTTTTTGCCAACAAACACAAACGGATTGTTGGTTATTGCCAACATCAGCATAATATCAGCCATTGAAGTATGGTTGGAAATCAACATATAACTTTTGTTTTTTTCGAGCTTTTGTTGGGTTTCAATGAGGTAATAAAAACCCATACCAAACAATATCGTTTTTGCCCAAATCCGTGCCATGATAAAGAAATAGGGATACCATTTTTCTTTTAAAATCGAAATCATTAAAAAAGGAAACATGATGATTATGGGCAGCCCCAGCAAAAAATAAAACCAAATCCTCCAAACAATCCAAAAAGGAATTTTAAGTGCTTTCATAAAGTCAAAAGTAAACAAAACGAATCAATAAATCGCTTTTTTGTATTGTTGGTCAATTTTTGAGGAACTATTTTGAAATTGTTAGTGCGTTTAATGCTAAAAACCTAAAAAACTTTGCGAACTTTGCCCGTAACAAATTTGTAAAGCAATGTCAAAAATACTTACAGGAGTTCAAAGCACAGGAACGCCGCATTTAGGCAATCTGTTGGGCGCCATTTTGCCCGCTATCGAACTGTCGAACCAGCCCGAAAATGAGTCCTATCTTTTTATTGCCGATCTGCACTCGATAACTCAAATAAAAGACGGCGACATGCTCCGTCAAAACACCTACAGCACGGCTGCTGCTTGGTTGGCTTGCGGATTAGACGTTTCAAAAGTGGTGTTCTACCGCCAGTCAGACGTGCCACAAACCGCCGAACTGTCTTGGTATTTAAGTTGTTTCTTTCCTTTTCAACGATTGACTTTGGCACATTCATTTAAAGACAAATCCGACAGACTAGAAGACGTAAATGCTGGGTTGTTCAGTTACCCAATGCTCATGGCTGCTGATATTTTGCTCTATGACGCCAATTTAGTTCCGGTAGGCAAAGACCAATTGCAGCATATCGAAATTACGAGAGATGTTGCTGCACGGTTCAACCATCAAATGGGAGAAACGTTTGTACTGCCCGAGCCAAAAATTCAAGAAGAAACCATGTATGTGCCCGGAACGAATGGCGGAAAAATGAGTAAATCGGCAAACAATACCATTAATATTTTTCTTGACGACAAAGCACTTCGCAAACAAGTTATGAGTATCGAAACCGACAGCACGCCGCTCGAAGAACCAAAGAATCCAGAAACTTGCAAAGTTTTTGCGATTTACAAACTGATTGCAAACAGCGAACAAACACAGCAAATGCGCCTCAGTTATCTAAACCCAAACCGTGATTTTGGTTATGGTCACGCCAAGCAAGCGTTGTTTGAATTAATCACAAACCGTTTTGCTGCAGAACGCCAACGATATGACTATTATATGAATAATTTAAACGAAGTCGATGACCTGTTGAAGGAAGGTGCTGCAAAAGCAAGCCTTCAGGCAAATGCTGTATTAAACAGAGTTCGAAGAAAGTTGGGGTTTCAAAATTTCTAAACAAGATTAATTAAAACCATTTCTGAATTAAAGTAAACAATATAAACACTTTTGTCGTCTAATGTTGTAAATCAAAATCTACTTTGACCCAGTGAAAAAAATTGTAGTTCTTTTAGCGTTATTCATGCTGCTAAAGCCCGTTTTTCCTTTGGTGGAATATTTGGCAAACTATGATTATATTTCAAAAGTGCTTTGCGAAAATAAAAGCAAACCCAAAATGCACTGTAACGGAAAATGTCATTTGATGAAGCAGCTGGCCAAAGCCGCCGAGAATGAAAAACCAATTTCGTCTAACAAAAAAGGAGCTGGCAACGAATCTGAAGTGCTTTTTTTTCATGAACTAAATGCTGTTTTGCCAAAGCCAAATTATACTATTTTAACTCAAAAAGTAGCAACACAATATTTGAATCAATATGCTTTTTTAGGTCAAAACTCTAGTTTTCGTCCACCCACTTTTTCTTAATTTATATCGAATCTCTTCACTTTTTCTATTAATAGCAATTAATGGAATCTGTGCTATACTTTTATTACAAATTAATTAAGAAAAAAAACAATGAAAAACATATTAAAATTTTCAATTGCTGTATGGGCAATTGCTTTCACTTTTGTGTCATGTTCTAAAAACGATGCGACACCAACGGGTAATGGTTCGCTAAAAATTCAGTTTGAAAATGGCTTTGCTGGAAATGACCTTGTGCTTAACAGTCCAACAACCGCAACATCTAAAGGAGATGTTTTAAAAATTAGCAGCATCAAATATGTTGTTAGCAATATCGTTTTGTATTACGAAAACGGAACGACTTATACCTATCCAAAGAGTCAAAGCTACTTTATTGTTGACCAGTCAAACACTGCAAGTTTGTTGTTGAATTTATCGAATATTCCTGCAGGAAATTACAACAAAGTGAAATTTGGAATCGGGGTTGACAAAGCCCAATATGATTTAGGACAATCTGGAATTGGTGATTTTTGGGCAACTGCTCAAACTGCTGGAATGACTTGGGACTGGGCTTCGGGCTTTAAATTCTTAGCATTTGAAGGCACGTTTACAAACCCAACTGCATCAAGTCCTGTAAACACAGACACTTCGTTTATGATTCATACAGGTAAATCTGGAACAGATTATAACTATACCGAAGTTACCGTCAATATGACTTCAAGTGCTTTGGTAAGAACCAACATCACACCTCAAATTCATTTGTCGGTTGATTTGTCTCAGATTGTTGACGGCACAAACAAAACAGGTTTGGCAGAAAACAACGTTTTAGGTACAGGCACAATGATTACAAGCGGTTCAAACTTGGCTCTAATCTCTAGCAATCTTACAGAGATGTTTTCTTTTGAACATGTTCATAACGATCCGAACTAACAAATAAAGAAAAGCTGTTTGGTGAATAGCATCAAACAGCTTTTTCTTATCATAAAATCTTCTGTAAAAATCAGATTTAAATCAGATTTTTTAACAATACACCTGTAATGATTGACGATTACAACTAACAAAAATAGATCAATAAATGAAAAAGATATTAATATTTATAATCTTAGGTTTTCAGCTTGGAAACGCTGTTGAAAACGACACTATAAAAGCCAACGTATTTAAAAAATATTATTTTAAACCCGACGATGATTGCGATGCTTGTGGTTGTTCTGCCAGTGGCGGCAGCATGGGTTTTAGTTCTATGATGAACAATAATTTTGTCGGTTTGCGTTATGTATATCAAAGCTACACCACCAAGGAAGGCATATTTAACAACTCGCCTTGGATTGATGAACACTTTAAAACGATTCAAATTTGGTCTCGAATTCCAATCACTGAGCGAATCCAGTTAACAGCATTGGTTCCATATCATTCCAACGACCGCATTTTGCCAACAACCGGAAAAGAGACGGTGCAAGGGCTAGGAGATATTACGGTCATGGCGATGTACACCGTATTTCAAACCCACACAGACAGTCTTACGTATTCGCATAAATTGCAATTGGGCGGCGGAGTGAAAGCACCCACAGGAAAGTATTCAACCACCAATAACGGCACTTTGAACCCAAGTTTTCAACTGGGTACGGGCAGTTGGGACTATATGCTGGTTTCGGAATATGTCTTCAAACGAAAACAATTGGGGTTGAATAATGCCATTAGCTATACTTTTAAAACAGAAAACGAGAAGCTGTATCAGTTTGGCAATCAGCTAAACTATGGCAGCACTTTGTTTTATTTTTTAGATCTTAATGCGGTTAAATTTGTTCCGCAAGCGGGCATTGCAGGCGAAGTCTATGCCAGCAACAAGCAAGTGCAGCAAGAAATTCCAGGCACTAAAGGCGATATTATTTTTAGTAAATGGGGTTTTGAAGTTGGGAGAAATAAATTTTCGATGGGCGTTAATGCGATGTTCCCTATAAATCAAAATTTGACTAATGGCAATGTAAAGGCCAACTATCGCTGGGGTATTAATTTGAATTATCAGTTGTAATTTATTAGTCTGAAAGTTTTAAAGTTGAAAGTCGAAAGGGATAAGGTTGTTGATATTTGGTGGTAGGTAGATGACGATGATGAATTTATCTTAGTATTAAGCAAAAAATGTAATGGCTTAAGTCATTTTTACTATTCCTTAAGCAGTTTTTATAGCTACTTAAGAAAAAAATGTTATTCCTTAATTCGTTATAGAATCCTTTAAGCAGAAAGTATAAAGCCTTAAGTGTTTTTTAGAGTTCCTTAAGGGAAAAATAGTATTCCTTAAGCCGTTATGGAATTCAATAAGTAGAAAATGTAATAGCTTAAGCCATTTTTAGAGTTTAATAAGCCTTTTTATAAAACCTTACTACAATTTGTCTTTTTAGAATTGATTACCTTTGAACGCACTAAAGTGATTTTGGAACAAATGAAATATTATATTGTAATTCCTGCACACAACGAAGAACGGTTTATTGCCTTGACATTGCAGTCGCTGGTGCAACAAACCCTTTTGCCATCAAAAATTGTAGTGGTTAATGACCATTCAATCGATAAAACTGGCGAAATAGCAAATCAGTTTGTGGTTGATTATCCGATTGTTTCGTTGCTAAATATTCCTTCGGCAGCGGTTCATTTGCCAGGCAGCAAAGTGATTCAGGCGTTTCAAAAAGGGCTTGAAACTTTAGATAATGATTATGATTTTATAGTGAAAGCTGACGCCGATTTGATTTTTCCAGAGCATTATTTTGAAACCATTGCGGGCCATTTTGAGGCTGACTCATCAACGGGAATGGCAGGTGGTTTTGCTTATATCGGACAAAATGGCGCTTATGTTTTAGAGAATTTAACAGATAAAGATCATATCAGAGGGGCGTTTAAAGCTTATAGAAAAGCGGCTTTTGAACAAATTGGCGGACTAAAACCAGCCATGGGCTGGGACACGGTGGACGAATTATTGTGTAAATTTTATAATTGGAAGGTCGTTACAGACGCTTCATTAAAGGTAAAACACTTGAAACCAACGGGAGCCAACTATAACCCAACGGCACGATATAAACAAGGCGAAGCTTTTTACAGCTTGGGCTACGGATGGATGATCACTGCAATTGCAGCAGCAAAATTGGCATTGTTGAAGAAAAAACCACTCCTTTTTTTAGACTATATGAACGGTTTTTTTAAGGCAAAATGGCACAAAAAAGAATTGTTAGTAACTCAAGAACAAGCACAATTCATCAGGAAATACCGCTGGCAAAAGATGAAGGGCAAGTTGGTTGGATAATTTAGGATTACTTGGTTTCAATTGGTTTTTATTATTTACTTTAGCCCCTCAATTTAACAAACATTATGCTGCTCGATTATATCTCTCACATAGGAAAGTATTTTTTGATGATTAGCGAGATTTTCAAAAAACAAACCAAATGGTCGGTCATGCGCACCTTAATCTTCAAAGAAATTGACGATTTAATTTTTGGATCGCTGGGCATCGTGGCATTCATTTCGTTTTTTATTGGTGGCGTTGTAGCTATTCAAACAGCGTTAAACCTAACCAATCCGTTAATTCCAAAGACGCTAATTGGGTTTGCAACACGACAATCTATAATTCTAGAATTTGCGCCAACGTTTATTTCTGTAATTATGGCTGGAAAAATGGGCTCGTTCATCACTTCTAGTATTGGAACGATGCGGGTTACAGAACAAATAGATGCACTAGAAGTTATGGGTGTAAATTCACTAAACTATTTGGTCTTCCCGAAACTAATTGCGTTGCTGCTCTATCCTTTCATTATCGGACTGTCAATGTTTATTGGCATTGCAGGCGGCTATATTGCCAGTGTTTATGGCGGTTTTGGAGCCAGTTCCGACTTTATTGACGGCATTCAGGTCAACTTTATTCCGTTTCACATTACTTATGCTTTTATCAAAACTATTGTTTTTGCATTGATTCTCGCCACCATTCCGTCCTATCACGGTTATTATATGAAAGGCGGCGCGCTCGAAGTAGGAAAAGCAAGTACTATTTCGTTTGTTTGGACATCAGTAACGATAATTTTGGTCAATTATATATTAACCCAATTGCTTTTAACCTAATGATTGAAATTAAAAATATCGAGAAATCGTTTGGAGGAGTTAAAGTATTGAAAGGGATTTCTGCTATTTTTGAAACAGGAAAAACCAATTTGATTATCGGTCAAAGTGGTTCGGGAAAGACTGTTTTACTCAAGAGTTTACTAGGAATCCATACGCCAGAAGTAGGCACTATTTCATTTGACGGTCGAATTTATTCACAATTAAATGAAGTTGAAAAGCGAGAACTGCGCACCGAAATCGGAATGGTATTTCAAGGAAGCGCTTTGTTTGACAGCATGACCGTTTCAGAAAATGTAGGTTTTCCACTCCGAATGTTTACAAACAATGCGGCATCTGAAATTCAAGACAGAGTAGATTTGGTATTGAAAAGAGTCAATTTAGTTGACGCACACCACAAAGTTCCTTCTGAAATTTCGGGCGGAATGCAAAAAAGAGTTGCCATTGCGAGAGCTATCGTTAACAACCCGAAATATTTATTTTGCGACGAACCCAACTCTGGATTAGACCCAAAAACAGCAATTGTAATTGACAATTTAATTCACGAAATAACGCAAGAATATAACATTACAACAGTCATAAATACGCATGACATGAATTCTGTGATGGAAATTGGCGAGAAAATTATTTTCCTAAAAGAAGGTTTGCTCGCTTGGGAAGGCACTAAAAAAGACATCTTCAAAACCGACAACGAAGCGATTGTCGATTTTGTTTATTCTTCAAACCTATTTAAAAAAATCAGAAAAGCACAGAACAAAGAAGAACTTTAGATTTTGTTTCGTTTTTTTAATAGTAATAACTACATTTTATTAGATTCAACCTGAAAAAGATTGTCAATAAATTAGCTGATGAAAACACAGAAATTAATTACTGATAAAACAAAAGGCGAAGTTTAATTTTCTGAAAATTTAATGAATTAATTTAGCTAATTTTGTGAACAAATAAAAACCCATTAAATGGTTATTAATCCATTATTTTAGATTCAATATCAAAAACAACACTACAAAAGTTCATGCAACACAACGTACTTATTTTAGATTTTGGTTCGCAATACACCCAGCTCATTGCTCGCCGGGTTCGCGAGTTGAACATCTTCTGCGAAATTTTTCCATTCAATCAAGTCCCAACTGATTTATCAATTTACAAAGCCGTGATTCTTGGCGGAAGCCCTTATTCTGTTCGAGCTGAAGATGCGTTGCACATTGATTTGTCTAACATTCGAGGCAAACTTCCTCTGCTCGCTGTTTGCTATGGAGCACAATATTTGGCTCATTTTTCTGGTGGAGAAGTTGCCGCTTCAAACATTCGCGAATATGGCAGGGCAAATCTATCTTACATCAAACCAGACGAGGTGTTTTTTGAAAACGTAAATCTCAATTCGCAAGTTTGGATGAGTCACAGCGATACCATTAAAAACTTGCCTTCAAATGGCGTGAAACTTGCCAGCACGAACGATGTAGAAAATGCTGCTTATAAAATTGAAGACGAAACGACTTATGCCATTCAATTCCATCCCGAAGTTTATCATTCTTCAGACGGAAAACAAATGCTTGAGAATTTTTTGGTTAAAATTGCTCAAGTACCACAAACTTTTACCCCAAATGCTTTTGTAGATGATTGCGTTAAAGATTTGCAAGAAAAAGTGGGTAACGACAAAGTAGTTCTAGGTCTTTCGGGCGGTGTCGATTCAACAGTTGCAGCGGTTTTGTTACACAAGGCGATTGGTAAAAATCTGTATTGCATTTTTGTCAATAATGGATTATTGCGCAAAAACGAGTTCGAAAATGTTTTGAATCAATATAAAAACATGGGTTTAAACGTAAAAGGAGTTGACGCTTCTGAACGTTTTTTAAACGCATTGACAAACGTTGATGACCCTGAGACCAAACGCAAAATTATTGGCAATGCTTTTATTGAAGTTTTTGACGACGAAGCTAATAAAATAGAAGACGTTACTTGGCTTGCACAAGGCACAATTTATCCAGATGTTATTGAATCTATATCAGTAAAAGGACCAAGTGCAACCATAAAATCACATCACAATGTGGGAGGATTACCTGATTATATGAAGTTAAAAATTGTTGAACCACTCCGAATGTTGTTTAAAGACGAAGTGCGAAGAGTTGGTGCAACTTTAGGAATAGATCAAGAATTATTAGGGCGTCATCCGTTTCCAGGACCAGGTTTATCAATACGAATTTTAGGAGCAATTACACCAGAAAAAGTGCGAATCTTACAAGAAGTCGATGCGGTTTTCATCAACGGTTTAAAAGAACATGGCTTGTATGACAAAGTTTGGCAAGCTGGAGCAATCTTACTTCCTGTAAACAGTGTTGGCGTTATGGGCGATGAACGAACTTATGAAAAAGTAGTTGCCCTTCGTGCCGTAGAATCTACTGACGGAATGACCGCAGATTGGGTGCATCTGCCTTATGAGTTTTTGATGAAAATTTCAAACGAGATTATAAATAAAGTAAAAGGAGTTAACAGGGTTGTTTATGACATCAGTTCAAAACCGCCTGCTACTATTGAATGGGAGTAGATTCAGCTCCTTTTTACGCAGGCATTTTTTTGAATAAATCTTAGTCCAGGGACTTTTCAGCTTAACCAATAAATAACATACATGAAAAACATTCTTACTTTAGCACTACTCGTTAGTTTTTGTTTGGCAAAAGGACAATCCAACGATTTAAAAAAATATGAAGTAAAGTATAATATCGTCAATACGATAATCATGGGTTCGGTCGAAGTGGGTGTCGAACGATTTATAGATACTGATCAATCTATAGGTTTTGAAGCTTTCATTAACGACAGTTTTTCATATTATAAACTCGACAAAAAGAACAACAAAACTTTTGCAACAAACAGTCTGGCATTGAGTTATTGCTTTTATTTTTCAGACAGCCCTATGGCTTCGGGCTGGATGCTGGGGCCTTTGGTGAAATATCGATTTGGCAATTTTACTGAAACTGTCGATGTAAACGGAATCAGTGCTGACTTAAAAACCAATATGAATAGTTTTATTTTGGGACTAAATGTCGGAAAGAAATGGAATTTTAGAGATAAATTTACTGTTGCGCCTTATGCAACTATTGGTCGTAATTTTAGCAATGTGGTTAGCGACCGATTTACTGGAGTTGAATTTAACGCAGGATTTAGTTTAGGCTATCGGTTTTAGTGATAATCCAATTAATTTCTGGGTTTGTTCTTTTTATTCCAGTTATAATTACCCAAAACAAATACACCAACAACAATAAACAAGACTGCTCTTACATAAAACCCTGACGATTGCAATTGCTGAACTAAAGATTGTGATTGAAGGTTGAAAAGCAAGTTAAAAACAGACATAAATAGCCCCCAAATAATTCCCATTCTTAATTGATACTTCCATTTTTCGCTCATCGTTAGTCGAGTTTATCGGTGAGTTTCTTGAACACTTTTTTCGCTTCTTTTCCTTCGTATAGAATACTATATACCGCATCAATAATAGGCGTCTGTGCTTTGTATTCTTGATTTAATTTATAAGCACTTTTCACGGCATAATACCCCTCAGCTACCATGCTCATCTCCATCATGGCGCTTTTTACAGTATAGCCTTTGCCAATCATATTACCAAACATTCTATTTCTTGAAAAAACAGAATAACCTGTAACCAGTAAATCGCCCAAGTAGGCGGAATTGTTAATGTTACGTTTCATTCGGTGGACTTTTCGAATAAATTTCTTCATCTCTCGAATGGCATTGCTCATCAACACCGATTGAAAATTATCGCCATAACCAAGACCGTGCGCCATTCCAGCTGCTATTGCATAAATGTTTTTAAGCATAGCAGCATATTCTGTTCCGATAATGTCGTCGGTAATTTTTGTTTTGATGTAATTTCCTGCCAATACTTTAGCAACAACTTTAGCTTTCCCTGAATCACCACAGGCAATTGTTAAGTAAGAAAGTCTTTCCAAAGCAACTTCTTCGGCGTGACAAGGACCAGTAATTACGCCTATGTTGTCAAACGGAATGTTATAGCTACTATTAAAATGTTCACCGACAATCAGGCTTGTTTCGGGCACGATTCCTTTAATAGCAGAAAAAATCACTTTGTCTTTTAAGCTTACGGTCATTTTTGACATTTCGTTGCTTAAAAAAGCTGATGGAATAGCGAAAATAATATAGTCGGCATAAGCAATTGCTTCGTTTATATCGCTAGTGAGGCGGAGTTTTTTAACATCAAATTCTACCGAACTTAAATAATTTGGGTTGTGGTGTTGAGATTTTATATGTTCAATAGCTTCTTCATTTCGCATGTACCAAGCTATTTCTGAAAGATTAACGCAGAGCATCTTTGCTATTGCCGTAGCCCAACTTCCTCCTCCAATAACGGCAAACTTCGGTTGATTTGTCATGTCTAAAAAAATTTAGCCAAATGTAATTAAATTAAACAATATTAATGAGAACATAGTTATGTGATTTGCTTCGCCTGTTCGAGCAGTGCTCTTGGGTCTCCTGCGTCGGAAATACAAGTGGGGGTTTTGATTGTGGGTTTTTCCCCTCCCCAGCCCTCCCCGAAGGGGAGGGAGACGAGACGGATAATCTGGATATTAATGATTAACGATTGAAGATGAACGATTGTTGATTGTCGATTAACGATTGAAGATTTTTGAATTTCTCGACCATCAACTCATAGCTCATAACTAAAAACTAAAAACTCATAACTAAAAACTCATAACTCCTAAAGCAGTTCCACTTTGCAGTGACCTTCGGTGGCGTTGGGGTTTGATACGTTTAAGAAGGTGTTGTCTAGGGTGCCGAGGTCGGTGATGGTGAAGGTTTCTGAAGTGTTGGGTTCTAAAGTGACTTTATTGTTGACTGGATCGCCGTCGGCATTGCTGCTGAGGTAGAGGTCTAAGCTCATGGTGCCGTTGTTGGTAATTTTTATTTCGTCGGTAGGGGAGAAGGTGTGTTTCAAGATGTTCTTTTTAGAGCTGCTGGGCACTGTTTTCAAAAAAATTATTTGGTCGTGGTTGCGGATGGTGTCGAGGTCAAAAAACGGTTCAGCCAAGACCGGATTGGCTTTAAAATGATTGATCATCAAGCCATAATTGGCAAACATTTCTATCATTGCGGTGGTGATTGCGGCTTCTAGGGCATCGCTTTTGTTTTCGGTGTTGCCGAAGTGACCTAACTGGGTGGTTCTGTCGGCACTGAGTTGTGCATAAAAATCATCTACTTCTGCCTTGATGGTTGCTAGGGTAGTGATTCCGTTTAGCGAAATGCCCAGTTGTTTGACTGCGGCAACTCGGCTCTCAATAGTGCCAGAGTTGAACGGATAGCGCCCGTTTGGAAACAATGCCACAAAGCCCGGAGTGCTTTTTTTGTACACGCCCAGAATGGCATATTCCCAATCGCTGAGCTTGCTTTTGGTCATTAAATCTAGGAGTTGGTTCACCGTTAGGGTGCTTCCTTTTTGGGTGCCACCTTGGCTTTTCCAGCTGCTGTAAGCCCCAGCAACAGCAAGGTGAAATGGGTGGTAAACGGCATAGAGCCCAGCAAAAAACGGATCGCTGGTGTGCGCCTGCAATTGTGCATCATGATAGGTGCTAATTTTTAAAGCTTTTGAAAAAGTTCTATTAGCAGCAGTTAAAAATGGGTTTGTTAAGAATATCCAAGTTTTCATAATAAATGTATTTTAATAATTGATACTAGCACAAAAATAAAAACAATGATTTTAACGACAAAATACTTTTTAAACTTTTTTTAAATTATTTTAATAAAATAAATCAATTTGTTTCTTCAAAGAAAATTTAGCTAAATCATTAACGCTCAAATATAAATAGATTTTTCTGTCGAGATGCTAAAGCGCTTTTTTTTATACCTAGATTTTTCTGTTGAGATGGCAAAGAATGCTTTTTTATAACTAGATTTTTCTATTGAGAAGGCAAAGAGTCCTCTTTTATAACTAGATTTTTCTGTCGAGAAGGCAAAGAGCGCTCATTTATAACTAGATTTTTCTGTCGAGAGGGCAAAGAGCGCTCTTTTATAACTAGATTTTTCTGTCGAGAGGGCAAAGAGCGCTCTTTTATAACTAGATTTTTCTGTCG
>CAIXNQ010000039.1 GCA_903920835.1 uncultured Bacteroidota bacterium
CGATATGGATTTTTTAAAGATAATTTCAAAAGATTCTCTTTACAACATGCTTACAAAGCTTCTTATACTGTCAATTCGTTTAGATCTAATTTAGATTATAATATAAACCCGAATGGTATTGATACTGGTGGTAATTATTTAAACAAAACTTTAATTTCAAACGTCAATTTAGTAGAACAATTTAGTCCGTTGGCACGAATTGACTTTGAAACAAAAAGTTCTTTCAAGATTCTTGCCGAAATGAAAAAAGACCGTGCGTTATCGATGAGTTTTGATAATAACTTATTGACCGAAGTGAAAGGATTTGAATATATTCTTGGTTTTGGATATCGAATTAAAGACGTAACTATTGCTTCTTCTATGGCAGATAATCCTACAGGAGTTATTAGAAGTGATATTAATGTAAAAGTTGATTTCTCGTTGAGAGACACCCAAACAATTGTTCGTCATTTAGATTATGAAAATAATCAATTGGCGGGCGGACAAAGATTATGGAACGCAAAACTAACAGCCGATTATGCGTTCAGTAAATATTTAACAGCAATGTTTTTTTATGACCATTCCTTCACAAAAGCCGTGATTTCAACTGCTTTTCCGATGACCAATATTCGATGCGGATTTACGGTTAGGTACAGTTTTGGAAATTAAAAATCTATAAACAATAAACATTCAAAATCCTAAAGCAATTTAGGATTTTATTGTTTTATATAGATTTGGTTATTAATCTTTGTTTTATTTACATTTACAAACCAATTAAACTATCACAATGATTTTTGAAAACACTTTAGCATTTGCTCAAAATTTAGACCTTCAAGATCCCTTAGCAAAATATAAAAACGAATTTATTTTTCCGCAACATCAAGGCAAAGATGTAATTTATTTTACAGGAAACTCACTAGGGCTGCAACCCAAAAGAACCAAACAATTTATTGATGACGTAATGAACGACTGGGCAAACATGGCTGTTGAAGGTCACTTCTATGCCGAAAAACCGTGGTGGGATTATCACGAAAGATTTGCAGCACCATTAAGCAAAATTGTAGGCGCAAAACCTTCGGAAGTTACTGTAATGAATACGTTAACGGTCAATCTTCATTTAATGATGGTATCGTTTTATAGACCTACAAAAAGTAGATATAAAATAATTTGCGAAGAAAAAGCCTTTCCGTCCGATCAATATATGTTTCAAAGCCATGTTCATGCTCATGGTCTGGACCCAAAAGAGGTTATCGTTGAAGTTAAAAAACGAGAAGGCGAACATACGCTGCGTTTGGAAGATATTTTGCAAACCATAACAAACGTTGGCGATGAGTTGGCTTTAGTACTTATTGGCGGAGTAAATTATTATACTGGTCAGGTCTTTGATATTGAAAAAATAACCAAGGCTGGTCATGCCGCTGGCGCAAAAGTAGGTTGGGACCTTGCTCATGCTGCTGGCAATATCGAAATGAATCTGCACGATTGGCAAGTTGATTTTGCGTGTTGGTGCAGCTATAAATATATGAATTCTGGTCCAGGCAATGCTTCGGGATGTTTCATTCACGAAAAACACCATGCAGACAAAGACCTCCCTCGATTTGCTGGCTGGTGGGGACATAATAAAGAGCGAAGATTTAAAATGGAGCCCAATTTTGACCCAGTTCAAGGCGCAGATGGATGGCAGATTAGCAATTTGCCCATATTATCGCTTGCCCCCTATTTGGCAGCCATCACCATTTTTGACGAAGTGGGCATGGAAAAAATAATCGAAAAAAGAAACATCATAACTGCTTATTTGGATTTTATTTTAAGAACAATAAATACCGAAGTTAATGGTTCATTTGAAATAATCACGCCATCAAACCCATCTGAACGTGCCTCACAAATCTCAGTATTTTTGCATGGCGAAGGCAGACCCTTGTTCGATTATTTAATGACCAATGGCGTGATTACCGACTGGCGAGAACCCAACGTAATAAGGCTTGCGCCCGTTCCGCTCTATTGTTCGTTTGAAGATATGTATCATTTCGGACAAATATTAAAGAAGGGAATTCAAAGAAACTAATACTAATAAACCACTTTAACGAGTGGTTTTTTTTTGACTAATAATTCAAATCTTGTAAAGTTGTTTTTACAAAAATAATTTTATAAAAAAACTTTTTTTATTATATACTAAAAAAATA
>CAIXNQ010000040.1 GCA_903920835.1 uncultured Bacteroidota bacterium
AAGAAATTACTAGGCTAATAGATGCTGGTATTACAATACATCAAATATCAATCAAAAATGAGCAGTTTAATCAAAAAAAAAACAAACGCAATTATGAACATTGAAAACACTAAAGCGCAAATGCGAAAAGGAGTTCTTGAATTTTGCATACTTTCTGTTTTAAAAGAAAAAGATGCTTACACTTCGGAAATTTTAGACACTCTAAAAAATGCAAAATTATTAGTTGTTGAAGGCACGGTATATCCGCTTTTGACAAGGCTGAAAAATGATGGTTTGCTCAATTACCGTTGGGAAGAATCTACTTCAGGTCCGCCAAGAAAATATTATGGACTTACCGAAATTGGTCAAACTTTTTTAAACGAATTAAATGCAACTTGGACAGAGCTCTCTGATGCAGTAACAATTATAACTAATCAAAAATAATAATATCATGAACAAAACTGTAAACGTTAATTTAGGAGGTGTCTTTTTTTATATTGATGAAGATGCATATTTGAAACTTTCGCATTATTTTGATGCAATTAAAAAATCATTGTCGAATTCATTTGGTCAAGAAGAAATCATTAAAGACATTGAAATGAGAGTTGCCGAACTGCTTTCTGAAAAACAAAATTCAGACAAGCATGTTGTTAGTATTAAAGAAGTTGAAGAAGTAATTGTAATCATGGGGCAACCCGAAGATTATAAAATTGATGACGAAAAAAATGATAATTCATCTACTAATTATTCAAATTCTGGAGCTAAACTAAAAAAGATTTATCGCGACAAAGATCATGAAACAATTGCTGGGGTTTGTTCTGGTTTGGGGCATTATTTTGGAATTGATGTAACTTGGATTAGAATCGCATTTTTAATTATGGCATTTGCTTGGGGCTTTGGATTTACTATATATTTCATTTTATGGATTGCCACTCCACAAGCAAAAACAACTTCTGAAAAGTTAGAAATGACGGGCGAACCTGTTACTATTTCAAATATTGAAAAGAAAGTTCGAGAAGAATTTGAAAATGTTTCTCAAAAGGTCAAAAATGCAAATTATGATGCGATGGGAAACAAAGTAAAGTCGGGGGCTGAAAGATTCAGTTCGAGTTTGGGAGATATTATTTTGAACATTTTCAAGATTTTTGCTAAAATGATTGGCGGAATTATACTTTTTGTTTCTTCATCTTTGTTTATAGCACTATTTATTAGTCTTTTTGCCATCGGAACTTCAAATAATATTCATGCGCCATGGATAGACTACTTCAAAACCTTTAATTATACAGATACTTCTATGATTTTGATTTGGTTGATTTTATTTGTTACCATCGGAATTCCTGTTTTTTTCTTTTTGTTGCTTGGTTTAAAAATATTATTTTCAAAACTAAAACCAATTGGAAACATAGCAAAATATACGTTAATTGCATTTTGGGTTCTTGCATTTGTAGCTATGTTTACGCTTATCTTTCAACAAACAAGAGAGCTGGCATTTGAAGGGAAAGTGGTCAAGAAAGAAGTTATTTCATTAAACCCAAGCGATACACTTTTTGTGAAAATGAAATTCAATAACTACTTTACAAAAAACATTAACGAAAGAGAAGATTTTAAATTGGTTCAAGATTCTACTAATCATGAACTAATTTATTCCAACCAAATTGAATTTAGAATTTTGAGAACAGACGAAAAACAACCCTACATTCAAATTGAGAAAAATGCCAACGGAAGTTCGTTTATGGAAGCAAAAAATAGGGCAGAGAAAATAGAATATCATTTCAAGATTGAAGGAAATCATTTAATTCTTGATAATTATTTATTAACCGATGCTAGAAACAAATTTCGAGATCAAAACGTTCAAATTTTCCTTTATTTACCTAAAGGAACGCTGTTGAAACCCGACACAAACCTTAAAGAATATGACGAATCCGACAACTATTATTTTAATCTTCATCATAGTTCAAACAAATTTGTTTATAGCGTTGGGTCTGATAAGATATTATGCTTAAATTGCCCATCAGATGAGAATGAATATGATGATATCATTAACGAAGATGATAAAAATGACTCTAATTCAACCACTGTAATTGTAAATAAAAACGGAATTATCATCAACAATGACACCATAAAAGAAAGAGATAAAAAAAACCACGAATTAAAGATAAATAAAAATGGTATAATTATTAAATCTAACTAATCATGATTAAAACTATTGCATTATTCAGTAAAATTATTGTTACAACAATTGTAGCAATATTAGCAAGCTCTTGCAACTTTTCTGTTGACCTTGATGGTTTCGGAAAAACAATTAAAGGAAGCGGAAATGTAATCTCTGAAAAACGAGAAGTTTCAGCTCCTTTCAAAAGTATTGAGGTCGAAAAAGCCCTCGATGTAGTGCTTGAACAATCACCAATATGCAGTATTGTGGTCGAGGCTGACGACAATGTGGTTAAAGAAATCACTACAAAAATAGAGGGTGGTGTACTTAAAATTTCTTGTTCTAGCGGATCGTTTATTAACGTAAAAACCAAAAGAATTTTAGTTAAAATGCCCAATATTGAAAGCCTATCTACTTCATCTAGTGCGTCTATAAAGAGCACTAACACCCTCAAAGGAACAAATATCATCCTTCATTCGTCAAGTGCAGGCGAATTTAATCTAGATCTTGAATTTGACAACATCAACGCAGATGCAAGTAGCGGCAGCGAAATCGAACTTAAAGGAAAATCCCTCAAAGCCGACTTTTCAGTTTCTAGCGGAAGTTCTGTAAATGCCAAAAAACTATTTGCAAACGACATTCTTGCCAAAGCGTCGAGTGGAGGAGAGCTTGATGTTCATCCTATTTTGAGTTTGAATGCTAATGCTTCAAGCGGAGCTAACATTAGCTATAACAACGTTCCGAAAAATATTAAACGCAGCGAAAGTTCAGGCGGAAGCGTTTCTGAGGATTAATTTTACTTAAAAAAATAATAAGCCATCTCTCAAAAAAGGATGGTTTTTTTAGTATTCTTGCTTCATCTGTAATAATTTTTTGATCTTTTGAAATAAATTTTTAATAATGAAATTAATCTCCGAAGAAACTTTCCAATAAAAATTCATATAAATGTAAACTACCGAAATTAGTATTGATTTTAGAACAATATTCATTATAGGATGAAAATTAAAATCCCAGAAATAGAACAATAAAAAAACAACTACAATAATCGAAAATGATTTTAGCGTGTTGATTGTAAAAGGATATAAATTCATTTTTTGGACAACAAATAACAATTTAATAGTGTTGTAAACGAAAACAGAAATCAAAGTAGCCCAAGCCGAGCCTTCAATTCCATAGGGCGGAATAAGCAACATATTTAAAACAACCATCATAAAAACCAAAAGAAGTCCGAAAAACAAAACCATTCTATAATATTTGGTGTTTAAAATGATTGCATTATTGTTGCCCAGGATTACGTCATAAAATTTTGAAATCCCAATGATAAACACCACCATAACTCCAGCGGAATAATCATTCGGAATTAATTTATAGAGTTGATTGATGTTTAAAAAAATACCTAACATTACTAATCCCCCGATTACTTGTAGGTTCAACGCACTTTTTTTATACAAATCGTTAAGCTCTTCGAGTTTGTTTTCGTTCATCAATTTTGCTGTGATTGGATATATTATCTGCAACATGGCACGGCTCGGAACAGCGATTACTGTAGCAATAAAAATAGCAACTGAATAGAGCGCATTGTTCTCTATTTTGATATAGAGCGGAATCATTACTTTATCAAAGTCCATGAGCAACACTGCAACGCTACCCGACAAAATTATAAACAAGGAATAACTCATAATTTCTTTAAAATTATGTGGAAGTTTAAACCTCAACTGGGGCATTTTCACATAAATGGCATACAATTTCATCGCCAATAATTGCAAAAAATAAGCTCCCGACAAGCAATAAATAAAAGTGTCTTTTGAAATCCAGTTCCAATGTACAGCAAAAAGCAGTAATAAAACGAGTAGTCGCACCAGCACTTCACTAATGAAATTGCCAACCACCGATTTCATGTGTACTTTTACCCAAGCATAAAATATCTCAAAATATCCCATGCAGATTCCAATTAATGGAATGAGCCCTAAAAATGGTTTAACAGACGGATTTTTTTTTTAGTAAAAAAAAGGCAATTTGATCGTATCCTAAATAGGTAATTGCAGTTATTGGAATAATCAAAAGCAACGGCATGTAGAGCATAAAGCTCAAAAAATTCTCTCGTTCGAGTTCAGATTTGCATTTTGAATAATATCTGATTAAAGTATTTTGAACTCCAAAAGCCATGAGCGGCATCATGATATTTGACGCAGAAAGCAAAAAGGCTACCATGCCATAATGAGTTTTGCCAAGAAAATTAGTATATAAAAAAAGGGCATTGACTGCGCCGATGCCAAAACCAAAATAGGTTATCAACGTGTTTTTTATAGACTGATTGATTACAATTCCCATTAAAATCTTATTTATTTAAAATAACTCCACATATTAAATCAGGAATCTATCTTTTTTAATTTATTAATTAAAGCATTTAATTCAAACCCCACAAGCAACACCATGCAGTTGATCCAGATAAAAAACATAATGATTAACAGCGTTCCGATAGAGCCATAAAGCTGGTTGTATTTAGAGAATTTTACAACCCAAATTCCGAAGAAATAGAACGATAACAAAACCAAAAGCGTTGTAAAAACCGATGCCACTGATATAAATGAACTTCCTTTGGTGTCTTTTGTGCCAAACTTAAAAAGTATAGAAGTTGTAATTAATATCATGATGACTACAAAAATCAATCTTCCCATTTCAATAAGCGAAATTGAGTCGCTAAGCACATCTTGAATTTTAGTTTGCTGAATCAATACTTCAAAAGTAACAATGGCTGCAACAGTAAATAACAATAAAAATGATAATATTATTGACATTCCAAGTGCTACAAAATATTGATGAAAAAATCCGCGTTTAATAACAATGTGCTCAGAAGTTTCAAAGCCTCCTAGAATTGCATTTAAACCATTGGTCATTAATAAAAGTGACATTAAAAAACCTGTAGAAAGCAACCCGTTATAGCTATGATTTAAAATATCTGCAATGGTAGCAGAAATTGCTCCAAAAGTATTTGGAGGAACACTTTGTGCCACAAAATCTAAAAAATCTTGTCTAAATCCAGAAATAGGAATATAGGGAATTAAATTCAGAATAAACAAAGTAAAAGGAAACAACGCCATAAAAAAGCTAAACGCAATAGCAGCCGCACGATAGGAAATTGCGCCATTAATGATTCCGATGATATATAACTTTAGAAATTCATAAAAAGATATTTGATTTAACCAAGGCAGTTTTATTCTTTTAAAATAAAAAATGGTTTTGTTTATTAAAGTATTTTTTTTAAAAATTTCAGCCATTTGTCTATAGAATCCCTTGATGTTTTTATTGCCCTTAAAGTTACTCATGCCTGATATACTGTTTGATTTTATAATTTTAAAAAACAATTTGGTTCAAAATTAGAATATTATTTTAATTCCGAAGCACAACATCCATAATAGTTACTTCAAAAACGCTATTAATACTGTTTAAATATTTCAAAAAAATTATGAAATACTCTCGAAACTATCAAAGAAAATGAATTTAAATAAATTAGTTAGAAAACCAAAAACTAATTCTCGATTAATGAAACATTAATCTTTAATTTAGGAGATTTTAAAAATTATCAAAATTGTTATTTGAAAAAGAATTTATTCCAATGAAATGATATAAAATTTTGATTATTGTTTTCGGCATATAAAATTCTTAATAAGAATATTAATTAAAATTCAGTTATAAATCTATTTTACAAAAAATAATTTTGAAGATATAGAACAAAATAAATCTAAAGTAAAAATAAACATTTTAATTTTTAAATATACATCTCTAAAATTTAGAATAAATTGTATATATTTCGCAAAATTTAATATTAGAATAATGCAAGAAAAAATTCGCTACGAAATAGAAGTCCCAATAAACTCTTCACCACAATTATTATATCAATATATTTCAACACCATCTGGTCTATCTGAATGGTTTGCAGACAATGTAAATTCAAGAGGAGAATTTTTCACATTTATATGGGACGATTCTGAAGAAGAAGCCCGACTTTCATCGAAAAGAAGTGGCGAAAGAGTAAAATTTAGATGGATTGACGAAAACCGCAAAGACACCGACTATTATTTTGAAATCAGAATTCTTGAAGATGAACTCACGAAAGATGTTTCGATTATGGTGGTAGATTTTGCCGACGAAGACGAATTGCAAGAGTCAAAACAATTGTGGGAAAATCAAATTTCGGATTTAAAACACGTTATTGGATCGGTTTAAAATCTATTCGTTCAAAAAAAGTATATTTGCCCTGAAAATAATTCAGGGCTTTTTTATGATAAATTCTAACGGTTCATTGCTTAATGTCGATTCTACTTTATTATCTAATAACAGAGGATTTCTTTATGGAGATGCTGTTTTTGAAACATTAAAAATCTGCAATGGAAAGATTCTATTTTGGGAAGATCATTATTTTAGATTAATGGCATCGATGCGGATTTTAAGAATGGAAATTCCAATGAATTTTACGCTTGAATATCTAGAAAATCAAGTTATAAATCTTGTTAATGAACTACGAATTCAAGATAGCGCACGAGCTAGAATAACCGTTTATAGAAATCAAGGCGGATTATATGCTCCAGAAACAAATGAAGTTTCGTTTATAATTTCTGCAAATTCTATTCAAAATAAGCTTTATGAAATTTCTTCCGCATCTTATGAAGTTGATTTATTTAAAGATTTTTATGTAAGCAAAAACTTGCTTTCTACCCTAAAAACCACCAACAAATTAATTCAAATTACGGGCAGTATTTATGCCAAAGAAAATAATTTAAACAGTTGCCTGTTGCTTAATGACGCAAAAAATATAGCCGAAGGTTTGCAAGGAAATTTGTTTATGGTTACTGGAACTACCGTCATTACACCGCCACTTTCTGAAGGTTGCCTGAATGGAATTATGCGGAAACAGATTATCTCATTGATAAACAAAACAAATTATGAGTTCAAAGAAATGCCAATTTCTCCTTTTGATTTGCAAAAAGCAGATGAATTGTTTTTAACTAACGTTATTTCAGCGATTCAACCCATCACAAAATACCGTAAAAAAGATTACAAAAATTCTCTTTCTCAACTGTTGGTTGCTATATTAAATCAAAAAATTCATGAGTTTTAGTTGGAATAATTTCTTAAGAAATAGCTCCAGAAGCGTTGTAATTGTTGTGTTAATCAAAATATAACAAAAAAAAATAAGCTTAAATATTAAAAGCAATTATTTTTTTTCATAATATTGGCTCTTATTTTGAACTCATACTTTTTATCTGAATTAATTTTCACATAATGAAAAAAAGCAAATTTACAGAATTAGACAACGAACAAATAGAGCGCGTTGTTGCAATGGCTTTAGAAGAAAAGAAACCTTTTGAAGTAATTAAAGAAGAATTTGGTCTGCCCGAAAAAGAGGTGATTGAATTGATGCGAAAAAAACTAAACAAAGATCGTTTTGAAAATTGGCGACAAAAAGCATCTGCCAGTAAACCAAAACCAAAACCCATTAAAATCGATGATTTCGATGACGATTTGGATGGAAAATATTACATTAATAAGAAATTTTAATATCTAAAAATCTCTTGATTTATCAGGAGATTTTTGTTTTATGGAACAAACCCATTGTAACAATCAATAAAGCATTTCGTCTAATATAAAATTTAAAATAAAAAATATGAAAAAAATAGCGTTATTATTGACCTTATCAGCGTCAATTTGGAGTTCTGGAATGTTGGCTCAAACAAAAAATCCTGAACAAATTAAAGTCAATATTGACTTAGTAAACATTAAAGACGATAAAGTTGCTGTGACCGTAGTTCCGCCAAAAACAAACACTGATATTGTGGTTTATCATTTGCCAAAAACAGTTCCAGGAACTTATTCAGCCGATAATTATGGGCGATATATAGACGAGGTTAAAGCTCTTGACGCAAAAGGAAAAGAATTGACAGTAACCAAAACTGACGCCAATTCTTGGTCTATTTCTGGCGCAAAAAACTTAGCCAAACTTACTTATTTAGTTAACGATACTTTTGATACAGAAAAAGGGAGTGGTTTTGGTAAAGAAGATATTTTTTCTCCAGCAGGAAGCAATATCGAAAGCGACGAAAACATTATGCTGAACACGCATTGTTTTGTGGGCGATTTTGACGGAAAATTAGCAACGCCC
>CAIXNQ010000041.1 GCA_903920835.1 uncultured Bacteroidota bacterium
ATTATAATAATAATATAATTAATTGTTTGCAAATTAATAGGATTAGAAAATAGTTTAATATTAGTAACTGTCAATTAATAATTAACCACTCTGCCCTTAATATTAACAACTAAATATTTATAAATAAAAATTTCAAACCCCTTATTTACATAACATAAAAAATAATTCATAGCTTAAAAAGCTATATTTAAAATAATAATTGTTTATTTTTGTTTAATAAATTATTTTAACCTTTAAATTTAACAGACATGACAAAAGATCAAGAATCAGCATTTGCTATGGCATTAAAAGTGAAGAATTTTTATGCCAAAAACACCGCTGCTATCAATGTATTAGCAGCTATAGTTCCGTTTTTTACGCAACTAAACAACCTTATTAATCAATTGATTACTGCCGATTCGGGCAGTCGTGCCGACCTGACGGGCTATGCCATGATGAAAGCAAACAAACGCAAAGCCCTAGAAACAGCTGCCCAAAAAGTGAGCAACGGTCTCGCGGCTATGGCAGTGGTTAATGGTGATTTGGTGCTTCAAAAACGCACAGATTATCCTGCTTCAAGCTGGTATTTAGCCTCAGAAGAAAGGTTAGTGACCGAAGCAACAATTGTGTCAAACCTTGCTGCGCCTGTGGCCGCGAACTTGGTTCCGTTTATGGTTTCTGCCGCCGATGTTGCTGCTTTGACCACTAATTTAAACGCATTTGTGTCTGTAATTTCAGACCCAACACTTGCTATTGATGCTCGAAAAGAAGATAACAGAGGGCTGCTACGAACGATTGACGATATCAAAACGCTATTGAATGGCAAAGTAGATGTGTTGATGCGTAGTTTTGAAATTACAAATCCATCGCTTTATGGGCTTTACAACTCAGCACGCGCCATTGACAAAAACGGTTCGGCAACAGCGCCAACGGCAGAAGTAGAGGTGCAACCACAAACCTCCAAAACTGTTGATAAAGCCTCAAATTATAACCCAGAACGTTTTTATACGATAGAAAACATGGGCAATATGGACGTATTTTTCAGCCTTTCTACCACCGACAACCAAGCGGGCACCGACGAAATCTTGCTAGAACCTGGTCAAACCCGTGTGCGCCTCGCCCAGAACCTCGCCCCTACGGGCACTTATCTTGTGGTTCATAACCCCAACAATGCGCCAATTCCAGTACGGGTGTGGGTGGAGTGAGTTATGAGTTATGAGTTTTTAGTTTTTAGTTTTAAGTTTTAGTCATAATTTAGAACTTTGATGATTGTTTTAGATGAAAAAAAAGCGAATTAAACCCTGTTTAATTCGCTTTTTAACTTAAAACTTAATCTCTCCTACCACCTAAAACCTACCACCTACCACCTATTTCCGACAAATTTCCTCAAAAACCTCTTGCCACTAAATCTATTTCCTTATTTTTGAACAATAATTAACTAAATCTTACAACACTATGAAAAATCTCTACATACTACTGCTCCTTATTTCATGCGCTTTCGTTGGAAAAGCACAGATCATTAACATTCCCGACCCTGCTTTTAAAGCAATGTTGCTGTCGGCGAGTTCTGCTAATCAAATTGCTTCTACAGCTACTCCATATTCAAATGGAAATGTTAATAGCTACAACTCTATTGACACTAATAGCGATGGTGAAATTCAAGTGAGTGAAGCCTTAGCTGTTAAATATATAAATGTAAGCGGGCTTTACAATTTATATGGAACCATTGCCAACATGACAGGGATTGAATCGTTTATTAATATTAGAGTTCTAAAATGCAATTATAATGTAATTACAACTTTAAGTGTAAGTAGTTTGACTAATCTTCAAATTTTAGAGTGCGATTACAATCAACTTCCAAGTTTAAATGTAAGCGGTTTGACTAATCTTCAACAATTATATTGCAATAATAATCAACTTCCAAGTTTAAATGTAAGTGGTTTGACTAA
>CAIXNQ010000042.1 GCA_903920835.1 uncultured Bacteroidota bacterium
AGTACAACACATTCAAAACATGATTATCAAACTAAAAAGTTCAATAGAAAAGAAATTGTAATCGTTAATACATTGTTTACAATATACATTATACAACGATACAATATACAAAAAAAAATAAAATATGAAAACAGCATATATAGTATCCGGATTTCGTACAGCAGTTGGAAAAGCTCCAAAAGGAGTATTCCGATTTAAAAGACCTGATGAATTAGCAGCAGAAACCATCGAACACATGATGTCACAGTTTCCTGATTTCGACAAAACAAGAATTGACGACGTGATGGTTGGAAACGCCATGCCCGAAGCAGAACAAGGATTGAATGTAGGGCGTTTGATTTCCTTAATGGGATTGAAAGTAACCGACGTTCCGGGTGTAACAGTGAACCGATATTGTGCCTCTGGATTGGAAACTATCGGAATGGCAACGGCTAAAATACAAAGTGGTATGGCCGATTGTATCATTGCAGGTGGTGCGGAAAGCATGAGTTTCATCCCGATGGGTGGTTATAAACCAACTCCAGATTATGCAGTAGCCGCAGCAGGTCACGAAGACTACTATTGGGGAATGGGATTGACTGCCGAAGCAGTTGCCAAACAGTTCAACGTTTCTCGTGAAGATCAAGATGAATTTGCTTTCAATTCGCATCAAAAAGCATTAAAAGCACAAGCCGAAGGTAAATTTGACAAACAAATTGTTCCAATTACTATAGAACAAACCTTCATCAATGAATTAGGTAAAAAAGAAACTAAATCTTATACAGTAACCAAAGACGAAGGCCCAAGAGCTGATACTAACGTTGCTGCTCTAGGGAAACTTAAACCAGTTTTCGCAGCAGACGGAAGTGTAACCGCTGGAAACTCGTCACAAATGAGTGATGGTGCCGCATTTGTATTAATCATGAGTGAAGAAATGGTCAAAGAATTAGGCATCACTCCTATCGCACGATTAGTAAACTTTGCCTCAGCTGGTGTAGAACCAAGAATCATGGGAATTGGTCCTGTAAAAGCCATTCCAAAAGCATTGAAACAAGCAGGTTTAACTTTAAGTGATATTAATTTAATTGAATTAAATGAAGCTTTTGCCTCACAATCTTTAGCAGTAATTAGAGAACTAAATTTAAACCCTGATATCGTAAACGTTAATGGTGGTGCCATTGCATTAGGACATCCACTAGGTTGTACTGGCGCAAAATTATCAGTACAATTATTTGACGAAATGCGATTAAGAAAATCAAAATACGGAATCGTGAGTATGTGTGTTGGAACTGGTCAAGGTTCTTCGGGAATTTATGAATTGATTTAATGGGGATAATAGAGAGTTAGATGATAGACGAATAGATGATGAATAATTTACTTAATTATGGATGATTTTAAGAGACATAACTTTAAAAAACTTAAAATTTGGCAAATGGGAATGGACTTAACTAAACTCATTTTAGACCTTACCGATACATTTCCAGTTTATGAGAAATATGGATTGAAAAGTCAAATGGATAGATGTTCAATTTCTATACCTTCAAATATTGCAGAAGGTTCAAGTAGAACGAATAAATCGTTCAGTCATTTTATTGATATTTCTTTAGGTTCATCATTTGAACTTCACACTCAATTATTATTAGCTCATTATAGAAACTATCTATCAGCAGAATATACTAATCAAATTGAAATAAAAATTGAAGAATTTCAAAAAGCAAC
>CAIXNQ010000043.1 GCA_903920835.1 uncultured Bacteroidota bacterium
AGGATTATGGAGACAAGGCATGCCTTGTCTGTACATTAAAAAATAAATTAAAAAAAATCACCACCGATACAAGATGGATTGAAATTGATAATAATGGAAAAATATAAAAATAAATACCGCATTGCATCTTCGCGGGCATCATGGTGGAATTATAGCTGGAATGCGGCCTATTTTATTACCATTTGTACCCAAAACAGAGCACATTATTTTGGTGAAATTATAAATCAAAAAATGCAATTGTCATCAGTAGGAATTTTGGCAGACGTATTTTGGCACGAAATAAAAAATCATTCAAAAAATATTGAATTAGATGCATTTGTAGTAATGCCGAACCATATTCATGGCATTTTGATAATTGATAGTAGAGAAAATGAAGACAATAATGGTGCAGCAGAAAGGCATGCCTTGTCTCTGCAAAATGAATTAACATTAGGACAACAACGTTTTCAAAATCAAGAAAAAAATTCGGTTTCATCTCTTATAGGTTCTTATAAATCAGCGGTGACAAAGCATGCCAATCGATTAAATTTAGAAAACGGTTGGCAAACACGTTTTCATGACCATATCATTCGCAATGATGCAGAATTTAATAGAATAGCAAATTATATTGAATGCAACATTGCCAATTGGAAAGAAGATAAATTTTTTTAATAATTAACAAACTATGCCAAGCCAAACCAACGAACAAGCTCTTGAAGCTACCATAGAAAAAAAACTTACAGGTTCTTGTCTTGAAGAACTAAAAAGTGAAAATACATCATTAATAAATGAACCAAGAGATTTGTATCGTTCGGGCAATGGCTATTATATTGGTCATGCTTCTGATTTCAATACTAAGTATGCTATAGACGAAGTACGTTTTTGGCATTTTCTAGAAACTACCCAAAAAGAAGAATTAGCCAAACTCCAAAAACAAAACGATTGGAAGTTAAAAATTCTAGATCGTTTGGATAGAATGATAAAAAAGTATGGCGTATTAAAGTTACTTCGTAAAGGTTTAGAAGTCGATGATGCGCATTTTACCTTGTTTTATGTATTGCCTTTGGCAAGTAGTAGCCAATCAGTAAAAGATAACTTTGACAACAATGAATTTAGCGTAACAAGACAAGTACGTTATTCCTTAAGTAATCCTAGAGAAGAAATAGACATGGTTTTGTTTATTAATGGTTTGCCGTTTTCTACTATGGAATTAAAAAACCACTGGACAGGGCAAAATGCCAAAGTTCACGGACAAAACCAATATAAATTCAAACGTGATATTGCGCAACCCTTATTAAACTTTGGGCGTTGCGTAGTTCACTTTGCTGTTGATACGGATGAAGTTTACATGACAACAAAGTTAGATGGTGCTGGTACATTCTTTTTACCTTTTAATCTAGGTCATAATCACGGTAAAGGCAATACTCCTAACCCATTTGGTCACAAAACGTCTTATCTGTGGGACGAAGTATTGACTCGTGAAAGTGTTGCTAATATCATTCAACATTTTGTGCGATTTGATGGTTCGGAAAAAGACGGTTTGGGCAAACGTAATTTGTTTTTTCCGCGTTACCATCAAATGAATGTAGTTCGCAGAATTATTGCTGATGCCAGTAAAAAAGGCGTTGGACAAAACTATTTAATTCAGCACTCAGCAGGTTCAGGAAAATCAAATTCCATTACTTGGGCAGCGTATCAATTGATTGAGACCTATCCAGAAAGCGATACCATTCCCGGCAGTAAAGGCATTTCAAATCCGCTGTTTGATTCGGTTATTGTAGTTACTGATAGACGATTATTAGACAAGCAACTACGAGAAAATATTAAAGAATTTTCGGAAGTAAAAAACATTGTTGCTCCTGCCTATTCTTCTAAAGAATTAAAAGAAAGTTTAGAAAGTGGTAAGCGAATTATCATTACTACGATTCAAAAATTCCCTTTCATTGTAGATGGAATAGCCGATTTGAGTGACAAACGTTTTGCGATAATCATAGACGAAGCACACAGCAGTCAAAGTGGTGCGGTAGCGGATAATATGAACCGTACTATAAGCAGCAATAGTTCAGAAGAAGACGAAGAAGATCCACAAGACAAGATTTTGGAAATAATGCGTTCACGCAAAATGAGTAAAAATGCTTCCTATTTGGCATTTACAGCGACGCCCAAAAACAATACCCTAGAAAAATTTGGCGTTCTGCAAGAAGATGGTTCTTTCAAACCATTTCATTTGTACTCTATGAAACAAGCTATTGAGGAAGGTTTTATTTTGGATGTGTTAGCTAACTATACCACCTATAAAAGCTATTATGAAATAGAAAAGTCTATTGAAGACAATCCCCTATTTGATACTGCCAAAGCCCAAAAGAAATTAAGAGCTTATGTAGAGCGTGACAAGCAAACCATTGCTATCAAAGCTGAGATTATGTTTGACCATTTTATTAGCACTATTGTCAATTAGTAACGTAGGACCATCGAATGTTTGTGAACAAATACAGGAAGCTTGACAAGAATCAGGCGTAAATACTACGGTAGGAGCTACTGGTTCAGCAACTG
>CAIXNQ010000044.1 GCA_903920835.1 uncultured Bacteroidota bacterium
AAATTAGTGGATTTGAAGACCAAAGCGATTATATAAACTTGCAGATGATTTGTATAATTCGCAGGTGTTTTTAAACAGAAAAGCACTTTTACAAGCATTATTTTTAAAGCCACAGATTAAAAAGATTAGCACAGATTTAGAAATAAAAAACAAGACAAAATCATTCAGATATTATGAAAAGTCTTAACTGGTTTTTAAAACCCTCGCAAAGTCGCAAATCAAACAGACTTAATTTTGCGTTTTAGCGACTTTGCGAGGGGTATATTTTAATTAATTGTTATTAATTGAATTCTATTTTGAACGACAGTAAAGTCATAATCTAAAACAAAAAAAAGACCGTCACGAATGACAGTCTTTTTTACCAAAAATCAATTCTAAACTTATTTTTAAAACGTATTAATAGTTTGTTTTTAATTCTACTCTACGGTTTTTAGCTTTTCCTAATGCAGATTTGTTATCAGCAATTGGTTGGGTTTCGCCATATCCGATGCTGGTTAAACGGTTGGCATCAATTCCTTTTTCGATAAGATAAACTTTAACGGCATCGGCTCTTTTTTGTGATAGCGTAAGGTTAAAATCATCTTTTCCTACACTGTCGGTATGTCCGCCAATAGTCAAACTAGCACCTTCATATTTGAACAATATTTTAGACAATTCATCAAGTTGTGACAATGACGCAACTTTTAATTTATCAGAATTGTTCTCGAAGAATATTTTGCTACCTATATAAGTAATTCTGATAATGTCGGCTTTGGCAATTTCTGGACAACCTTTGTTTTCGACAGTTCCTTTTGCGTTCGGGCATTTGTCATCAAGATCGGCAATTCCGTCGCCATCGGCATCTGGACAACCTTTCAGGGCAATGATTCCAGGAGTGTTTGGACAACGGTCAACATCGTCGGCAACGCCGTCATTATCGCTATCAATTGCACAACCACGGTCATCAACTCTTGTGCCTGGTTTGGTGTTGGCACATTGGTCATCAATATCTGCAACGCCATCACGGTCGGCATCTGGACAGCCTTTTAGTGCCATAGTTCCTGCTTGGTCTGGGCAACGGTCTTGACTGTCTTCTACACCATCATTGTCTTTGTCTGGACATCCATTTAACGCTTTTGTTCCTGCAACATCTGGACAAGAGTCAAGATAATCGGCAATTCCGTCGCTGTCTTTGTCAAGAGGACAACCCGATTTGTCAACAGCTACGCCAGCAGGTGTGTCTGGACAAGTATCGTTTTTGTCGGCAACACCATCTTTGTCGGTGTCTTTGCAGTTTCCTAAATTAAAGGTCAATCCCGCCATGTGGGTTAAATAGGCATCTTTGTCTTTAAAGTTAGAAGTTCCGTTGTCAACACCATCTCGTCTGTCTTTGTTAGAATACATAAATGTTTCTTGCAGATTGAACATGATTTCGGGCGTAATTCGGATGTTGATTCCCGCACCAGCTGTGGGCAGTATATAATCATATTTTTCTTGATCGAAATTTACTTGACTGTCAAATAAAATAGCACCAACCCCAGCAACCACATAAGGTCTAATGATGTATTCTGGAGCAACAATATTGAAACGCAAATTAATAAATGCAGCATTAAAATCAGACTTGAAACTTTCGCCAGTATCGTTGTTTCTGTAGCCTATAATCCCTTTTGAAACTAAAATGTTAGCATCAAATAATTTGCTAAGATATCTAGAGACCGAAATCCCACCGAAACCAAAATAAGGTTTGTCTGTTTTATAGAAACTTCTGCCCAAATCGCCTTGATATTGGGTAACTCCGCCGTGAACACCGACGTTCCATCTTTTTTCTTCTGTCTGAGCGTTGGCGTTGGCTAACGACAAAAAGAAGAAGCTAAGTAATAGTATTTTTTTCATTTTATTATAATTTAATTAATAATAACAAAGGTGCGATGAATACAAACGCTGGGAGTTATAGAACTATTTCAATAGTTTGTGACATTCCTACTTTTGGAATTGAAGGAATGAAGTTGGGGTGAATGAAAAAATCCCGTTAGGGATTTAATTTTGGTAACAAATTACAACACACGGAGAAAAAATCCCGTTAGGGATGGTATATATATTGAATAAATCAAATTTCACCAACCCTCGAAGGTTTATCCCGATAGCTATCGGGACTGCGAGGGTTGTAAAAAAAAGAGCCACTACTGGCTCTTGATCTCGATAGTTATCGGGACTATAAAAACTTAACGATAACTCCATAATGTTGAAGGCATGTAATTGGTTCCGTTCAACACTGGTTTCATTGCTCGTGCTTCGCACACAACGAAACTCTAGCTGTTATTTGTAGTACTTATTTTCTTTTATTTTGATTTAAAAACTTAACCAATTCACCAGCTAGAGTAACTGGGTTTTGCTCGTGATATTTTTTATCTTTTTGTGCTAGATAAATTGTTAAATTCTTCGGCGTTTAAATTCACTAGTTTACAATCTTCTTCTTTATCTAATTTAATTAACGAATATAATTCTAGTGGATCATTAAGTAATATAGATATATCAAATTTTATAAACGGTTTACAGCCAGATATTATTCAGGTGATTGGTGTCACATCATCTGG
>CAIXNQ010000045.1 GCA_903920835.1 uncultured Bacteroidota bacterium
CTCGTTTGATTTTACCAAAACTAACAACACCATCAATTTCAGAAACTACAGCAGGATTTGAAGGATTACGTGCTTCTAGTAACTCTGTAATTCTTGGTAAACCTCCAGTGATATCTCCAGCTTTTGAAGAACGTCTTGGAATTTTTACTAAAATTTTTCCAGCTTTAATTTTCTCACCGTCATCAACCATAAGGTGGGCACCCACTGGCAAGTTATAAGAACGAATTAATTCGCCATCACTGCCATAAATTAACAATGTTGGAATTAATTTTTTATTTCTAGATTCCGAAATAACTTTCTCTTGGAAACCAGTTTGCTCATCAATCTCTACTTGGAATGATTGTCCTTGTTCTAAATCTTCATAAGCAATTTTACCAGTAAATTCAGAGATAATTACACCGTTATAAGGATCCCATTTACAAATCACATCACCTTTGGCAACTTCTTGACCATCTTTAACAAAGATGCTAGAACCGTAAGGAATATTGTTTGTACTCATAAGAATACCCGTTTTAACATCTATTAATTTCAATTCAGTTGAACGAGAAATTACAATGTCAACCATGTTTCCATCACCATCTTCGCCTTTAACTGTTTTTAAATCTTCAATTTCTAAACGACCTGGGAATTTAACTAAAATGCTAGATTCTTCAGAGATTCCTCCAGCAACTCCACCCACGTGGAATGTACGAAGTGTCAACTGTGTTCCTGGTTCACCAATTGATTGTGCTGCAATAACTCCAACGGCTTCGCCTCTTTGAGTCATTTTTCCAGTTGCTAAATTTCTTCCATAACACTTAGCACAAATTCCTTTTAATGCTTCACAAGTTAATGGAGATCTAACTTCAACTTTCTCAACAGGAGAATTATCAATTGCTTTTACTATAGCTTCGGTGATTTGTTGACCTGCATGAACCAACACATCAGAAGTTAACGGATTGATTATATCTTGAAGTGCAACACGTCCTAAAATACGTTCTCCAAGAGATTCAACAATTTCTTCATTTTTCTTCAATGCAGAAACTTCAATACCTCTTAAAGTTCCACAGTCATCAATATTTACAATAACATCTTGCGAAACATCATGCAAACGACGAGTTAAGTAACCAGCATCGGCAGTTTTAAGAGCCGTATCGGCAAGACCTTTACGAGCACCGTGCGTAGAAATGAAATATTCTAAGATGGATAAACCTTCTTTAAAGTTAGAAAGAATTGGGTTTTCAATAATTTCGCCCCCTCCAGCAGTAGATTTTTTTGGTTTTGCCATCAATCCACGCATACCTGTCAACTGACGAATTTGTTCTTTAGAACCCCTTGCTCCAGAATCAAGCATCATATATACCGAGTTGAAACCTTGTTGGTCTTCTCGGATATTTTTCATAGCCAGTTCTGTTAATTGCGCATTAGCAGATGTCCAAATATCAATAACCTGATTGTAACGTTCGTTATTTGTAATAAGTCCCATGTTATAGTTAGCAGAAATTCCTTCTACTTGTTCTCTAGCATCGGCTATTAATTTAGTTTTTTGTTCTGGAATTTTGATATCCCCTAATGAGAATGACAATCCACCTTTGAAGGCAAATTTATATCCCATGTCTTTCATATTGTCTAAGAAAGCAGCGGTTGTTGGCACATTAGTAACGCTCAAAATTCCACCGATAATATCTCTAAGATTTTTCTTAGTCAATACATCATTAATATATCCAGCTGCCTCAGGAACTACTTCATTAAATAATACACGACCAGCAGTGGTTTCAATGATTTTGTAAACCAATTCACCATTTTCATTAAAATCTTTTGCTCTAATTTTTACACGAGCATTCAATTCTAATTTACCTTCGTTTAAAGCAATATTAACTTCTTCGGCAGAATAGAAAGTTAAGCCTTCACCTAAAATTTTATGTTCTGGTGTTGAAAGACGTTCTTTAGTCATATAATACAAACCAAGAACCATGTCTTGCGAAGGTACTGTAATTGGTGCACCATTAGCAGGGTTCAATATATTATGAGAAGCTAATAATAATAATTGTGCTTCAAGAATTGCTTCTGGTCCAAGTGGTAAATGAACCGCCATTTGATCTCCATCAAAATCGGCATTAAACGCAGTACAAACTAATGGGTGTAATTGTATCGCTTTTCCTTCAATTAATTTTGGTTGAAAAGCTTGAATACCTAATCTGTGTAATGTAGGAGCACGATTTAGTAAAACGGGGTGGCCTTTAATTACATTTTCAAGAATATCCCAAACAACTGGTTCTTTCTTGTCTATTATTTTCTTAGCAGATTTAACTGTTTTTACAATTCCTCTTTCAATCAATTTACGGATTACAAAAGGTTTGTATAATTCAGATGCCATATCTTTAGGGATACCACATTCAAATAATTTTAATTCTGGACCAACAACAATAACCGAACGAGCCGAATAATCAACACGTTTTCCGAGTAAGTTTTGACGGAAACGACCTTGTTTTCCTTTTAAAGAATCTGAAAGTGATTTTAATGGTCTATTTGATTCTGTTTTTACAGCAGAAGCTTTTCTTGTATTGTCAAAAAGAGAATCTACAGACTCCTGAAGCATACGTTTTTCATTACGTAAAATTACTTCTGGAGCTTTAATTTCCATTAATCGTTTCAAACGATTGTTACGGATAATAACTCTTCTATATAAATCATTCAAATCTGAAGTTGCAAAACGACCACCATCAAGCGGAACTAAAGGACGTAATTCAGGTGGAATTACTGGCACTACTTTCATAATCATCCATTCCGGACGATTCTCACGATTAATATTTGATTCTCTGAAAGATTCAACAACTTGTAATCGTTTTAATGCTTCTGTTTTACGTTGTTTTGATGTTTCGTTATTAGCACTATGACGCAACTCATAAGACAAAGCATCTAAATCAATTCGAGCTAATAAATCCATTATACACTCTGCTCCCATTTTGGCAACAAATTTGTTAGGATCTAAATCATCAAGATACTGATTTTCCATCGGAAGCGTATCTAAAATATTCAAATACTCCTCTTCTGTCAAGAAATCTAGTCGTTCTATAGCAGTTCCGTCAGGGTTTTTAGCAATACCAGTTTGGATTACTACATATCTTTCGTAGTAAATTATCATGTCTAATTTCTTAGACGGTAATCCTAAAATATATCCTATTTTATTAGGCAAAGAACGGAAATACCAAATATGAGCAATTGGCACAACTAAATTGATGTGACCAACACGATCTCTACGTACTTTTTTCTCAGTAACTTCTACTCCACAACGGTCGCAGATAATCCCTTTGTAACGTATTCTTTTATATTTTCCACAAGCGCATTCAAAGTCTTTTACTGGCCCAAAAATACGCTCACAAAATAAACCATCACGCTCAGGTTTGTGCGTTCTATAATTAATTGTTTCTGGTTTCAAAACTTCACCACGCGAATCTGCTAAAATAGATTCTGGAGAAGCTAACCCAATTGTTATTTTATCAAACCTTTTGATTTGGTTTTTCTCTTTGTTGTTATTATTTCTATTATTCATCATAGTCAATATAATTTTGTTTGTTTTGTTCCAAGTTTAAAGTTTCAGGTTTCCAAAACATGAAACCTGAAACTTGAAACAATAAAACTATTCTTCTAAACGAATGTCTAAACCTAGACCTTTCAATTCGTGCATTAATACATTGAATGATTCTGGAAGACCTGGTTCTGGCATTGTCTCTCCTTTAACAATTGCTTCGTAAGTTTTTGCTCTTCCAATAACATCATCAGATTTAACAGTTAAGATTTCTCTTAAAGTACTTGATGC
>CAIXNQ010000046.1 GCA_903920835.1 uncultured Bacteroidota bacterium
CAAATAGAATAATAGTTGCACCTTCGTTCCATAATCGCATAAAATTGGAAGAATAATTGAATTCATCATTTTGTAATTCTTTATAAATCAATTGGCATTTTATCTGATAAAAAATTAATAAAATTACAAATCCTAATTTTACTTGCATCCAACGCATTTCTAAAAACGCAGGATTTAAATACAATAATGATAGTGCAAAAAAAACCGCTAAAATAGAGCTCGGCCAAGTAATAATGTTCCACAATCTAAATGTCATTATTTTGTATTGTTTCAACAAAATTTCGCGTTCTGGAGAAGGTTTATCGTTGGCTTCGATTTGATATACAAACAACCGAACTATATAAAACAAACCTGCAAACCAAGTGGTAATGAAAATAATATGAAGTGCCTTTAAATATTCATACATGAGTTATTCTCTTTTTATCAAAAAACAAATATACAGTTTAGTTTTTAGTTTGCAGTTAAATATATATTGGTTTAAAAAAAATACCCCAAAAAAATGAAATCTTTTTGGGGTAAAAAAAAATTAAAATTAAATATTATTCTATTTCTGAAACTCTTAGCGTGTTTACCATCCCTTTTTCTACAATTGGCATTGCTGCTAGGTTGATTAAAAAATCACCTTTTTGAACATAACAATTTTCTTTTGCCATGATGTTGATATCTGTAACCGTGTCGTCTGTGCTTACATTTTTATCATAATAAAAAGATTTTACGCCCCATAATAGGTTTAATTGTGTGAGAATTCTTTTATTGGAAGTAAAAACTAAAATATGAGATTTTGGTCGCCATGCCGAAATTTGGAAAGCAGTATAACCACTATTTGTTAATGTGCAAATTGCTTTTGCATTAATCACGTTTGCCATTGAAGCAGCATGATAGCAGATTGTTTTCGTGATGAATCGTTTAGTTTTAACTTGTGGCGTATTTTGTGGTACTTGAATTAGTGGTGAATCTTCAACAGCTTCAATAATTTGTGTCATCTTTTCAATGACCTGAACAGGATAATTTCCGACCGAGGTTTCTCCAGAAAGCATTACGGCATCAGCTCCGTCCATTACTGAATTTGCTACATCATTTACTTCGGCTCTTGTAGGTGTCAAGCTAGTAATCATTGTTTCCATCATTTGAGTAGCAACAATAACCGGAATTCGTGCAGTTTTTGCTCTATGAATAAGTTTCTTTTGAATTAAAGGAACTTCATGAGCAGGAACTTCAACTCCAAGATCACCACGGGCTACCATTAATCCATCGCAATAAGCCACAATTTTATCAATATTTTCAACAGCTTCTGGTTTCTCAATTTTTGCAATAATTGGAATTTTATGGTCTGAATGTTTTGCAATTAAATCCTGCAATTCTTCTAAATCTTTTGGAGTTCTAACAAAAGAAAGTGCTATCCAATCAACTTTGTTTTCGATAGCAAAAATTGCGTCACGAATATCTTTTGTGGTTAAAGCAGGTAATGAGACTTTTGTATTTGGAAGATTAACTCCTTTTTTAGATTTTAATGGACCGCCTTGAATAACTTTACAAATAACTTCGGTAGTTCTGTTAGTTTCAATAGCTTCAAACATTAATTTGCCATCATCAAGCAGAATTTTCTCACCAGGATTAACATCACGGGGAAACTCTTTATAATTCATATAAACCCGAGTTGCAGTTCCTGGAACATCTTCGGCAGTTTGAAATGTGATTATATCACCTGGGTTAACAACAACATCTTCTTTCATAACACCAACTCTTAACTTTGGCCCTTGTAAATCGGCAAGAATTGCAGTTGTATAATTAAATTCATTATTTAAACTTCTAATAATGTCTATTCTTTCTTTTACATCGTCGTAATCTGCATGCGAGAAGTTAATTCTAAACACATTAACCCCTGCTTCAATCATGTCTTTTATTACCTCCCTCGAACTGCAAGCGGGACCAAGTGTTGCAACGATTTTAGTTTTTTTTCTTGTTGGCATTTTATTAAAAAATTAAATTATTTTTATTTTTAACTTTATTCAAATCAATTATATAAGCTGTAGAAATTTTTTTTATTTGTATCAAATCTCCGATTATTTTTTCTAAATTAATTGAACTATCATCGTCAGTATATTCAATTTTAATAAAAAAATCAATTTTTTTCATTTCGGGAACTATATAAAAAGTTGTTTCTATATTTTCGGTTTCATTGCCAAAAAGGAATAATTCTGTTTTTTTATTTCCAACTGATATTTCATTCCTGTTTTGAACTAAATTCCAATTCAATCCACTTTTGTTATTCTCAAAATGATATTTTTGAAAAAAAGTAATACCTTCTTTGTTTACAATTTGAACCTCCTCTTTAGTAAGTTTAAATTGAATTTGAAGCTTTTGGTTTATTAAATAAGCCAAACGATAAGCTTCAATAGATGCGTGAATAGCAATCAATTCAAAAGATGTTTCTTCAAAATCACTAAAATCTAATTTATGAATAGACATTCAAATCAAAATTAGGTTGTAAATGTAGTATTATTAAATGATAGAAAAAGTAAAAAAAGCGTTAGTAATTGTTAATTTGCTAACGAAAACGTTATAGTTTTGAGAATTATTTTTTTTTCACCTCAATTTTTGACTGAAGCGCAAAAAAGGCGCGTTGTGAGGCTTTTTCTTCTGCTTTCTTTTTTGAAGTTGCTCTGGCTTTTGAAATTACTTTGTAATCAATACTGAGTTTTACTCCGAAAAGTCGTTCTCCGTCAATT
Source organism: uncultured Bacteroidota bacterium (assembly GCA_903920835.1). GTDB lineage: Bacteria > Bacteroidota > Bacteroidia > Flavobacteriales > Flavobacteriaceae > Flavobacterium. The sequence continues at coordinate 2,730 of CAIXNQ010000046.1, forward strand.
CCATTATCTTCAAAAACATTAAAATTGAATTGTTTTTTTTCTTTTTGACACCATTCAATCAATAAACTTTTGTAACTAATTACTTTTCCCTCTAATTTAGAGATGTCTAAATAGGGCAAAATAGCTTTTTGATGAATAAATTTTTCGCAGAAATCAAAACCCAAATCTAAATATACTGCTCCAACTAATGCTTCAAAAATATTTCCGTGAATGTTTTCTCCAAAATTCTGAGATGGAATTTTGCATTCTACTAAAGACAATAGACTTAAGCCTCGTCCCAATTCATTCAGATGTTCTCTACTTACTATTTTAGACCTCATTTTTGTTAAATAACCTTCGTCACCAGATGGTACTTTTTTGTATAAATGGGCCGCAACAACTGCACTTAGAATAGCATCCCCTAAAAATTCGAGGCGTTCATAATTTATTGGGTTTCCACTTTCATCTAACTTGTTTGAAGATCGGTGCGTAAATGCTTTTCTGTAATAATCAAATTGAATTGGTTTAACTCCTAGTAATTTCTGGATTTTTTCAAAAAAAATCCCGTCCTCTAGTGAACGGGATTTGTTTGAAAATATTTTTGAAATGAAATTCATCGATAGTTTTATTACTGTAATTTTTTAAATAAAACGCAAGCATTATGACCCCCGAAGCCAAATGTATTACTCATAGCAACATTTATTTCTCTTTTTTGAGGTTTATTTAAAGTTAAATTTAATTTAGGGTCAATGTTAACATCAATAGTTGTGTGATTAATAGTTGGAGGAACAATTCCGTTTTGCATAGCTAAAATTACAGCAATTGCTTCAATAGCACCAGCAGCACCAAGCAAGTGTCCAGTCATAGATTTTGTTGAATTTATATTTATGTTTTTTGCATGATCTCCAAAAACATGACTTATTGATTTTAATTCGGCAACATCACCTAGTGGTGTTGAAGTTCCGTGAGTGTTAATATGATCAACCATATCAGGAGTCATTCCTGCATCTCTCAAAGTGTTTTCCATTACGGCAATAACTCCTATTCCTTCAGGATGTGGAGCTGTTAAGTGATATGCGTCAGATGACATTCCACCTCCGCCAATTTCGCAATAAATTTTGGCACCTCTTGCTTTAGCATGTTCGTATTCTTCTAAAACAATAGCACCTGAACCTTCTCCAAGAACAAAACCATCACGAGTTGCGTCAAATGGACGTGAAGCAGTTTCTGGACTTTCGTTTCTAGTTGACAAAGCGTGCATCGAATTGAACCCTCCCATTCCAGCAATAGTTACTGCTGCTTCAGAGCCCCCCGTAACAATAACATCGCACATCCCTAATCGGATATAATTAAAAGCATCAATCATTGCATTTGCTGATGATGCGCAAGCAGAGACTGTAGTATAGTTTGGTCCCATATATCCATTTCTCATAGAAATATGAGCTGGAGCAATATCAGCAATCATTTTTGGTATAAAGAATGGATTGAATTTTGGAGTTCCGTCGCCTTTAGCATAATACATTACTTCTTCTTGAAAAGTTTCCAAACCGCCAATTCCAGCGCCCCAAATTACACCAACTCTTTGTTTATTAACATTATCATGAGTAATTCCTGCGTCTTTTATAGCTTCATCACTTGAAGCAATGGCATAATGTGAAAATTTATCTAAACGCCGTGATTCTTTGCGATCCATATAATCTTCGATATTGAAGTTTTTTACTTCACAAGCAAATCTTGTTTTATGCTTTTCAGTATCGTAATAAGTTATTGGAGCAGCACCACTTTTACCACTAATTAA
>CAIXNQ010000047.1 GCA_903920835.1 uncultured Bacteroidota bacterium
AGGCACAAAATCCCGGCGAAAATTAATGTGGCAAAAAAGAAAACCTTGTACTTTGAAAAAATGAACATATGTGTTTAATTTGAAATTTGAAATTTACAATTTGAAATCAATTTACAAAAAATAAATTTACAACACGTATGTCTATTTTATTCTAACACTTATATGAATATTAAAAACAATTTAGCTAATAATTTTTTCAAAAATAATATTTTATCACTAAGTTTGTTGCTCATAAAATAAATAATTATGGTCATTTTACGACTAATTTGTATTAAAAACACAACATTAACATAACAAAATATTAAAATAAGTAAATGGAGGACAATTTTACAAAAATGGGGGAGGTCATTAAAACATTTAGAGAACTCAAAAAACTGTCAAGAGAATATGTCGCAGATGAACTCGAAATTAGTGTGAGCACCTACGCTAAAATAGAAAGAGACGAACAAGAAATAACTTTTTCTAGAATTCAAAAAATATGCAAAACTTTAAACATAACAGTTTGTCAATTATTAACTATTGAACCAAGTAATATTCTTCGCGTTAATGAAGATCCAATAATCACACCCTTTGATAATGTTATTAAAACAAAGAATGAAGAAGAAAGTTATAAAGAAAAATATATAAGATTGCTAGAGGAAGAGTTGCAATTCTTGAAAGCAAACATCAATCAATATATACAGCCAATGAAATAACTACTATACGTTTGCATAATTAATACCTAATAAACGAGTTGCTTTTGATCCATCAACTCGTTTTTTTATTGAGGGAGTAGCCTCGTCAAATAGTGGTGGCGGTAATTGAAGCATTGCTGCTTTTTGGGTGTAATATTCTTTCTTAGTCAATAAACAAGGCGCAACACCATTAAAAACTTCGTTGCAAATAGAGTGATTAATTACTGATTCAATCATATTAATACAATCTGTTTGATGAATTAAATTGACAGGTGCCAGAGGATTTGCAATAGAATCCCGACCTGAAAGCATAAAAACAGGATGGCGATCATTTCCAATCAAACCACCAAAACGAAGAACTGTAGTCGAGAAATTCGTTTTCCTTTGTAGCAACTGTTCGGTTTCTAGCAATTGTTTTCCGCTTTCTGTTGTGGGGTTTGTGTTGCTTTCTTCTGTAAAAACCGAATCCGTTTCAGCATAAACCGAAGTCGAACTCACAAAAATTATTTTGGTTATTCCAGATTCTTCTATTGCTGGAAGAAGTTGTTTTATTTTATCAGTAAATAATTCACCTGAACCGCTTCTTAATTTTGGTGGAATATTAATAATCAAAATTGAAGAACCTTCAAGAAAAACTGACAACTCTTTTGCTTCATTTTTTTGACCTAAAGCAATCTTAAAAGGAATAATTCCTGCGGCTTCAAGAGCAGGAATTTTAGCTTCTGTAGTCGTTGAACCTTTTATCTGGAACCCTTTATGGATTAAAGACTTTGCCAAAGGTAATCCGAGCCAACCGCAACCCAAAATGCTAATTTGTGTCATTGTTTATTTTTTTAAAGGATCTATTTTCTGTAAAATCGATACGGCGTCGTTTAGAACAAACGGCATTGGCATCATCCACGAGGCTCTTGGTCGCATCTTGAAAGCGGGATTGGTCAATAAATCAAACGAACTTTCGAGCAAATCCATATTAAAAACTACAGCAGCATTCATGTCAAATTCTAATTCGAGCGGAAGGTTTTCAACTACATAATAGCTCAGGATTTTTCGGTTGGTTCGTTCATAAACTGCCTCTTTTTGACCGATGCAAGAAACATTATTCGCTTTGAAATGGGCGATTGACATACTTTCGTCTGCAAAAACATCATATCTATTTACAGCCCTGTTGGGCGAAATCTTGATTTTAATAAATCGTCTGTTGCCGCCCATACTGTCTTTTAAAAACTGAATTGTAGGCCCGTTTATCTTTTTCACATCAGCTTTTTGACTGAACGTAAATGCTGAATTGTGTTTGCTAAACAACGGATAATGCTCCCAACCAATTGCTTTTGCTGGTTGTTCGGTCAAATATCTTTTTGTCCAAGAATCTAAATTAATGTCGTAAGTCAACCAATAAGCCCTGTTGGTGTCTTTATTTAAAACATAAATCAAACTGTTTGGTTTGGCTTTTCTAGCTTTATATTCTGATTGAAAATGCGCATCAACAAAAAAACCAACAGAAGCCAGAAAAAGAAACAAAGCCCAAATATATTTATACGTGAAATTACCAAAAACAGACAACAACAAACCAAAAGCAATCACACACAAAAGCCCACTGACGAACAGAACTTGTAGTCCCAACCCGATGGGTAAAAGCTTGATAAAAGGCACCAAAAGAATCAAAACTGGCAATGCTAAAATGACTTGAACAATCCAACTCGTTCGTTCAAACATTATTGAAAACAACAGCAACAACAAACTTGAAAACACCGGAATCAAAAGAAAACCTGCTCCAGGAAGCCATAAACTAATGGCTAGATTGACTAAAATCCATAAAAAAATGGGTGCCACAAAATGACCAATTACTGTTTTTTCTGTGCTGAATTTTCCGTACACCATAAAACAAATTGACAAGCTCAACAATACGAAAGCAAATATATAATCATGACCATTATAGGTAAATCCTTGTTGAATGTCTTCATAATTTGGATAGGTTTTCAACAAGATTTTCCAACCCAGAAAAGCAGTCAATCCAACGCTTATTAAAGCAATAAATAAAACAACGAAACCTTTGCCAATTGCTTTAATTTCAATACTTCTTTTTCCGATTCCGATAAAGACAATGATTAAAAACAACACCAACGCCGCAATCCACATTGGAAAAACCCAAGAAAACGGATAACTAACAAAACCAAAAGGTGTATTGAAATAGACCTCATCTTCGGTGGAATTCAAATGACTTAAATCTGAATTTGAAAAATATTGAAGCATCGGCATTAAATAACTGCCTTGGTGCGCCAGCGTGTTTTGGTTCAGATTTTGATAATTATCTTGTGCCGTATGATAATTAAAATGATTGTCGATAAACGCAAAATTAAACCCTTGAATTTTTCCTTGTTTTCTAAAAACAGTCAAGTCGGTATCGTTCGGCAACATTTTATAAATGCTATACATTAACGAATTTGAAACTGCAAAAGCAGGATTGGCATTCGCAAAACCTTTGACCATGGCGGCATTTCCTTGGTTAACTTCCATCAGCATAAAGCCTGGTCCAGACGAACCTCGGGCTTCAAAATTGATGGCTAGACCAACTTCTTTAGTCCAAGAATGTTTGGTCACAAAAAGAGCAGCCCCGTTGAGACCTAATTCTTCGGCGTCTGAAAAAACAATTATAATATCATTTTTATGTGCAGTTTTGGCTTGCAAAAAAGCCCGAACGCCCTCAAGAACTGTTGCCACGCCCGAAGCATCGTCGCTCGCACCTCTTGATGACGAATGCGGCGCACTATCATAATGCGACAGCAGCAACAAAGCTTTGCCTTTTGAAGTTCCTTTAATGCGAGCAATAATATTTTTTGGTTTGGTCAAATTGCCCCAATCGGTCAAGACAAAACCTTCTTGAATTTCGGGCGACAACCCCATTTTTTTCAATTCAGTAATGATATATTCGGCAACAACCTCGTGGTTTTTTGAGCCAATATAATGTGGTTTTTGGCTAATTTTTTTGACATGAACCAAAGCTCTTTTGGTAGAAAATTCTTTAAAACTTGGTGCTTCTTCTATTTTTTGGGGCATTAAAACATAGAAAGACCAATAAATAATTCCAGCGATAAAAACAGCCGAAAAAAAGTGGGGAAATTTGTTTTTCATACTGCGTTTAAATTTCTTTTTTAACCAGCATAAAATAATCGTTATCTAAAATCAAATAGCCTTGATCATAGACAAATCGGTAGCTATTTCCGGTTTTTGTATTTAAAATTGAAGTGAAATAGTCAAAGTCAAAGCCTTTGCTGAGTAGTTTACTTCGAGTGGTTTTGGTTTTTCCTTCGGTGTTTGTTTCCGACAAAATGCGGTAATTTTTTCGCAATTTGTTGTTCACATTCCGCATAAAGTTGTTGCTGTCTTTATTGATTTTATTGTTATAAGCATTGCGACAGCCATCGCTACAGAACTTTTTGTCCTCTCTACCCACGATTTTTTCGTTACATTCTAAACAGGTTTTCATTTTAAATAATTGTATAAAAATCAGTCAAATATAAATAATATTTTCCAATTACAAACGGTTACAAATAGTTACAACCGAAATTAAATGTTTTTCTACCGACAAGGTTTTGGTGGCTGCCGCAATTTTGCCCCGTCGGAACCCAACAAAGCCCGACATGAAAAAAATAAAATAGTATAAACAAATTAAATTTTAATGTTATGAATGCAATGAAAAACAGAGTACAATTGATTGGTCACGTAGGTCAAGAACCAGAAATCAAAACGTTTGATGCTGGAAAAAAAGTCGCCAATTTCACCATCGCCACCAACGATTATTATGTAAACGACAAGGGCGAAAAAGTAGAACAAACCGAATGGCACCGCGTAGTGGTTTGGGGCAAATTGACAGAAGTGGTTGAGAAATATGTAAAAAAAGGCAAAGAACTCGCTATTGACGGCAAGCTCACCCACCGAAGCTATGACGACAAAGACGGCAATAAACGGTTTATTACAGAAGTTGTTGCTAACGATGTTTTGTTGTTAGGGAAATAAGTAAATTATATTGGTTATGAATATTAAAGTATTTAACATTCGACTTTCTAAAGAACATTGTCAAAGTGATCAAGACAGAATGAACGAGTTTTTAAATTCGGTAGAAGTAAAGTTAACCTCAACAAATTTTGTTACAACAGGATCTGTTGATTATTGGTCGGCAGTAGTTTTTTTTGAACCCAAAAAAGTTAAGGAAAAAACTGAAAAGACAATTGAATTAACAATAGAAGAGCAAAAAAGATTTGAAGCTTTACGCCTTTGGAGAAGTGATTTAGCTGCAAAATTAGATACGCCAGCTTATATCATTTGTCATAATTCTCACTTAGCAGTGATAGCAAAAGCTAATCCATCAGATAGTAATGAGCTAAGTCAAATAAAAGAGTTTGGAGAAGTTAGAGCTTCAAAATATGGAGAAGAAATTCTATCAGTTCTAAATGCTTTATAAGTTGGGCTTTCTTATCAAGATAAATTACTAATAAAAATCAACAACAAAAAAAGAGGGAAGTTGACTTCTTTTATCGTTTGGTTTTTGTAAAAAGTTTTTACCCTTTGAGAAAAACTAATAAATGTTTTAACCAAACCAAAAAAGGTTTCAACAAACTTAAAAAAGGTTCAAACAAACTTAAAAAATGTTTCAACCATATTAAAAAAGATTAAAACAAGTTTAAAAAATATTTCAATAAACTTAAAAAACGTTTTAACAAACTTAAAAAATGTTTCAACTATTATTAAAAACATTTAAACCAAATTAAAAAACGTTTCAACAACTATAAAAAACATTTAAGCCAAATTTAAAAATGTTTCAACAATACTGAATATTATTCTTTTTATTACGCTAATAAATATGAATTATACAGGTTAGTACGTTAAAGTTTTATAAAATATGTTTTACTAGAATTAATTTTTTTATTATTTTTACTATAAATTTTAAACAACAAAAAAAATGGCAAGAAGAAAATTAGAAAAAGTTCCAGCTATTGAAAAAGCTAAGACTAGATTGGCATCAATCAAAAGTATTGATCCAGCAATTGATTTAGGTAACGGCATTACAGCCGCAGCGTTTGAAGCTCAAATTAGTTTGACTGAAAACAAAAAAGAAATTTACAACACTTCATTAAGCACTTCTGATGATTTGTATAATGAGTTTAGTGCTGAAGAAAAAGTTTTAAAAGACTGGTACCAGCGTGTGCTGAATGGCGTAGGTTTTAAGTATGGAAAAGACAGCTCGCAGTATGAAATGGCGGGTGGTATTAGAAAAAGCGAACGCAAAAAACCTACTAAAAAAAATAAATGATTAACACGAAAAATCCCACTGCAAGTTGGGATTTTTTTATTGATTAAAAGCAATTTTTATAAAGGAACAAGAGGTTGACTGATTTGAGTTTATCTACAATTTAGGAACACCGAAAAACTATTAGAATTCTTAAAGTAAAAAACAATTCCTCCTAAAGTGCGTTTAAAATCATTAATAAAACCCAAATAATAAGATGTAAAATTCCAAAAATAAATTTACAATAAGCGCTTACTTTCGTGGTAAGAATTTGAAGTAAACACTAGCAAAAAAAACTAAATCTTTAATCAATTCAATTTAAAATTTATCTGCATTCGTTCCAGTTGGGTCAATAGTTCGGGAGAGATTTTTATTTTTAAACTTCGACTGGGCATAGAAAGCCTGTGAACTATTCTTGTTTCTTCGACTTCTGGTGTAATAATTGCTTCCTCTGAGGTTTCTAAAACTTCATCTTCATCAAAAGATTCTAATGCTACTTCTGGCGATAAAACTGGAGCTTGGGTTTTAATTTTTTCGGTCTCTATCACTTCAAAAGTAACCGTGTTTTCGCCTTTATTTTCATTAAATACTGCTTTTAATTGCTCGACAGTGTTTGCTTGCAATTCTTTTATATCAAAACTAATGATGAGTTTTTTTGCGAAATTAGACAATACGTCTTGCAAGTATTGCACTAAAACATATTGAATTCGAGGTTCTCCTTTTTTGCCTGTTTCTTTATCTGGATAGCCTTCTTTGACAGAAACACGAAGAAAAGTAAAGTTGTTTGGAATTAAAAAATGACTGTATTTTAAATAATCTTCGCCAAAAATTCTAAACTCATAATTGTCATCATAGCCTTCAAGAGTGAACGAAGCCCAACCTTTTCCGTTTTTTGCTGTTCTGTGTTGAATATTGGTAATAATCCCACCAAATGACAGCGTTTTATTGATGTATTGTCCGAGATTTTTCAGGATTTCTAACCTTCCTGAACAGAAATATTGCATTTCAAATCGAAAATCATCCAGCGGATGACCTGATATATAAATGCCAACCACTTCTTTTTCTTTAGCTAGTTTTTCCATTGTGCTCCAGTCTTCGCATGGCGGCACAACTGGTTCAGGAATCTGAACTTCGCTAGCATCGCCAAACAAACTTACTTGCGACGAATTTTCGTTCTCTTGAAACTTTGCACCATAGCGAATTGATTTTTCATAAAATGTAATTCCGTCGCCATCATCATGAAAATATTGTGCCCGAGTTGTGCCTTGAAAAGAATCAAAACCGCCCGATAATGCTAGGTTTTCAAATGCTTTTTTGTTGGCAGCACGTAAATCTATTCGCTTGGCTAAGTCAAAAATTGATTTATATTTGCCGTTTTTTCTGTTTTCGACTATGGTTTCAACAGCATTGGCGCCAACACCTTTTATGGCACCCATTCCAAAACGAATGGCGTAGTTTTCGTTGACCGTAAATTTATAAAATGACTCGTTGACATCAGGACCAAGAACTTGAAGCCCCATTCGTTTGCATTCTTCCATAAAAAACGAAACTTGCTTGATGTCATTCATGTTGTTCGATAAAACCGCAGCCATATATTCAGCAGGATAATGCGCTTTTAAATAGGCAGTTTGATAGGCTATCCAAGCATAGCAAGTGGAATGTGATTTGTTAAAAGCATAACTCGCAAACGCCTCCCAATCTTTCCAAATTTTCTCTAAAACGACAGGGTCGTGTCCTTTTTCGGAAGCATTTTCAATAAACTTGGGTTTCATTTTATCAAGAACATAGCGGTCTTTTTTTCCCATTGCTTTTCGAAGCACGTCGGCATCACCTTTTGTAAAACCCGCCAACGACTGCGACAACAGCATTACCTGCTCTTGATATACCGTGATCCCGTAGGTTTCTTTAAGATATTCTTCGCAGGCATCTAAATCGTAAGTAATGGTTTCTTCGCCATTTTTTCTTCTAACAAATGACGGAATATATTCTAAAGGACCAGGACGATAGAGCGCGTTCATGGCAATTAAATCTCCAAAAACAGTAGGTTTTAAATCCTTCAAATACTTTTGCATTCCAGCAGATTCATATTGAAATATTCCAACCGTTTCGCCTCTCTGAAAAAGTTCGTAGGTCTTTGTGTCATCAATCGGAAAAACATCTGGGTCGAGCACCACACCGGTTCTGTATTTTACAAGTTTAACGGTGTCTTTAATTAATGTTAGGGTTTTTAATCCTAAAAAGTCCATTTTTAATAATCCCGCACTTTCTGCAACTGAATTATCAAACTGCGTAACATATAACTCTGAATCTTTGGCGGTAATTACTGGAACAAAATTGGTAATATCGTCTGGAGTAATAATTACGCCACACGCATGAATCCCAGTATTTCTTAGATTTCCTTCAAGAATTTTTGCTTGATTGATGGTTTCGCTTCCCAAATCATTTGCTTTTGACAAAGAGATTAATTCTTTGACACGATCAAACTCTTCGGGGCGCAACACTTTTTTAATATCCGCTTCGGATTCGGATACAAAACGCGCTAAATTCCATTTAGACGGCATCATGCCTGGAATTAATTTCGCAATTTTATCGGCTTCAAAAAGCGGTAAATCCAAAACACGAGCGGTGTCTCTAATTGCCGATTTTGTAGCCATTTTGCCATACGTAATAATTTGAGCTACTTGTTTTGAACCATATTTATTGATGACATAATCCATTACGCGACTTCGTCCTTCGTCGTCAAAATCAATATCAATATCGGGCATCGACACACGATCTGGATTTAAGAAACGCTCAAAAAGCAAGTCGTATTTAATTGGATCGATGTTGGTAATCCAAAGACAATAGGCCACCACCGAACCTGCTGCCGACCCCCTGCCGGGACCTACAGAAACATCCATACTTCGAGCGGCTGCGATAAAATCTTGAACAATCAAAAAGTAGCCTGGATAACCCGTCTTTTCAATAGTGGCAAGTTCAAAATCGAGCCTTTCTTGAATTTCTGGCGTAATTGTAGTATATCGTTTTTCTGCTCCTTTATAAGTCAAATGACGCAGATAATTGTTTTCGCCTCGTTTGCCATTATCTGCATCATCTTCTGTAACTAAAAATTCAGAAGGAATTTCAAACTTAGGCAATAATACATCTCTAGAAAGATTGTAGATTTCTATTTTGTCAACAATTTCAGCACAAGTAGTTATGGCTTCAGGTACATCTTGAAACAACACTTTCATTTCGTCAGCCGATTTGAAATAATATTGATCATTAGGCAATCCGTAGCGATAGCCTCGTCCTCGTCCTATTGGCGTAGCTTGTTTTTCGCCATCACGAACGCAAAGTAAAATGTCGTGCGCATTGGCATCTTCTTTGTTGATGTAAAAAATATTGTTGGTTGCAACAGTTTTAACGTTATGTTTTTCAGCAAGCGCAATTAATGATGCGTTTACTTTATTTTCGTCTTCTTGATTGTGACGCATGAGTTCAATATAGAAATCATTTTCAAACTCTTGTTTCCACCAAAGCAAAGCTTCTTCAGCTTGGTTTTCGCCTATATTCAATACCTTGTTTGTAATTTCGCCATTGAGGTTTCCCGACAAAACAATCAGGTCTTCTTTATATTTTTGAATTAATTTTTTGTCAATCCGAGGAACATAATAAAATCCTTCGGTGTAGGCTATAGACGAAAGTTTGGCTAAATTATGATATCCTTTTTTGGTTTTGGCAAGAAATACAATTTGATAACCATTGTCTTTTCTGGATTTATCAGCCAAATCATCACAAACATAAAACTCACAACCAACGATGGGTTTAATTAGGGTTTCCGTCGGGATTTCGCCATTGTCAATAGCATCTTTGTTTTTGGCTTCGACAGATTTATTATGCGCTAAAATGTCTCTCACAAAATGAAATGCGCCCATCAAATTTGCATGGTCGGTCATCGCTACCGCAGGCATATTGTTTTTGATTGTTGCCTTTACTAAATCCGAAATGCTGATGGTCGATTGAAGCACCGAAAACTGCGTATGATTGTGTAAATGCACAAAAGGCACATCGACTAATATTTGCTTATTATCGGACAATTCTTTTTTAGAAACAACTTTGTTTTGGTCGCCCAATAGCTGCTTAATTCTGTCGGAAGCTTCTTTTAAATTGATATGTTGAAGCCCGATGCTTTGAAATTGTCTAGGATTTTTTGTTTGAAAATCTTCAAGATAATTGTCGGATGCTTTTAATTGTTTTTTTGAAAAGTGCGATTTCCGAATAAGTTCAAAAAAACAACGTGCTGTAGCTTCAACATCGGCAGTAGCATTGTGTGCTTCGGCAAACGGAACTTGAAATAAATAATCATGAAGTTCAGTTAATGTTGGCAACTTAAACTTACCACCTCGACCGCCCGGGAGTTTCAAAAGCGAAGCTGTCGATTCTGTACAAGTGTCTAAAACAGGAAGATTATTTAAAGAATTTTCAACTCCAAGCCTATAGAATTCTGCTCCCATAATCTTGAGGTCAAACCCAAGATTTTGACCAACAACAAATGTTGTTTTGGCAAGTGCTTGATTGAATTTTTCTAAAACAATTTCAAGACTTATGCCTTCGGCTTGCGCCAATTCTGTAGAAATTCCGTGCACACGCTCGGCATCAAACGGAATATTAAATCCTACTGGCTGTATGATATAATCTTGATGTTCGATAAGTTTTCCCATGCTGTCGTGCAATTGCCAAGCAATTTGAACACAACGAGGCCAATTATTCACATCAGAAATTGGCGCATCATAGCGTTTGGGCAAACCGGTAGTTTCGGTATCAAAGATTAAATACATATTGTTTTGAGAGAGATTAGTTGCAGAGTTTTTCAATCATTGCTGCTGCTTCTGGATAATTTAATTCTTTGGCTTTTTGCAAATCTTGACAGCCTTCTTCTTTGCTGTCTTGACCAACTCGGAGTACGCCACGAGTAAAATAGGCTTTAATCAAATCTGGATTTAACTCGATGGTTTTGGTTAAATCTAAAATAGCACCATCATAATCTTTCAATGCTTCTTTGCAAGTTGCTCGTTGATAATAGAAAGTCGCATTGGTTTTTTTGGCAGGATAAGCCAAATTCAAATCATCAAGTGTGCCTTGTTGGTCCTTAAGTTCAATCTTTACTTGGGCACGAGCATAATATGCGTTTGGGTCGTGATTGATACTGATTGATTTGTTGTAATCGGCAAGTGCATCTGGAAACTTTTTTAATTTGTTTTTGATATTACCTCGCTCAAGATACAAATTGGCATTGATAGGTTCTAGCTCAATGGCTCTTGAATAATCACTAATCGCACCAGATAGGTCGTTTGCTTTTATTTTATTTGTAGCAGCAATTACTAGTTCTTTTGCAGTCTGTGCGAAATTTAGGTTTGAAAGCAGCATTACACAAAATAGGATTACGCATTTTTGAATTGTTTTCATGGTTTTATTTTATTGTTAAATGTAGCAATTTTAGAAAATTATTGACTTAATGATACAGATTAAATTTATCAATATATTCCCAAACTTTAATAGGCAATAAAGGCTTTACGTTTCTATTTTGTTTGTAATTTTCTCTGATGTAAGTAGAAGAAATTTCGACCACGGGTGCATCTATAAAATGAATTGTTGAATGGTGTTTGACGAGTTCGTTTTCTGGTTTTGTTCCCAATCTTGGATAGATATATAGCTCATGATTCGATAAAATGGTTTCATAGTTTTTCCATTTATGAAAAGAGTTGAGGTTATCCTCGCCCATGATTAATGAAAACGAATGTTGCTGAAACAATTCTTGAAAATGAGCCAAAGTATGCACCGTATAATTCGGTTGTTTTAGTTTAAATTCTAGGTCTGATGCTTTTAGTTTTGGATAGTCTTCTATAGCCAATTGAACCAAATGCAAACGTTCATAATCATTGAGCAACGTTTGCTTTTGTTTCATTGGATTATGGGGCGTTACTACCAACCAAACCTGCTCTAAATCGGTGTGTTCTACAAAATGATTGGCTATAATCAAATGCCCCACATGAATGGGATTGAACGTTCCAAAATAGAGCCCGATTTTCATGTTTTGTATGAATTATTTTACTTAGATGAGCTGGCTTATTCCTTTGGATTGTTCAAAACACTGTTCTTTTTACCATAAAGGAAATATAAAATCAATCCTAAAACCAACCAAACAATAAGTCGCAACCAGTTGGTCCAACCCAAGCCGTAAATCATTGCCAAGCAAACTACCACGCCCAATATCGGAACAATAGGAACGAAAGGTGTTTTGAATTCTCGTTTCATATCGGGTTCTGTTTTGCGCAAAACAATTACAGAAATACAAACTAAAATAAAGGCAAACAAGGTTCCGATACTGGTCATATCTCCCACAATATCGCCTGGAATGAAAGCTGCAAAAAGTCCGACAATTACTAATATTACAAGGTTTGCTTTGAATGGCGTTTTATATTTGGGGTGCAAATCGCCAAAAGCTTTTGGCAACAATCCGTCTTTGCCCATGGCATAAAACACACGAGATTGCCCCAATAACATTACTAAAATCACCGAAGAAAATCCTGCTAAAATAGCAATCGTTACAAACTGCGCCAACCATTGATAGCCTATCATGTATTTATTAATTGCAAAAGCCACAGAGGCTTCTTTGCCGCCTGTTCTAAAATCTTCTACGGTGGCAACTCCCGTTAAAACGTGTGCAAAAAGAATATACAAAACCGTACAAATTGCTAGTGAACCTAAGATTCCAATTGGCATGTCGCGTTTTGGATTTTTAGTTTCTTGAGCTGCTGTTGAAACGGCATCAAAACCAATAAAAGCAAAAAACACGGTTCCGGCTGCACCAAGAATCCCCATAATACCTCCAAAATGGTGTCCAACTTTATGGTCGTCTGTATAAATAGAAGTTGCAGGTATATATGGAGTGTGATTTGCAGGATTAATATAATGCCAACCAAAAACAATTATCATTAATACAATTGATACTTTTACTACTACAATCAAACCATTTACAAATGCAGATTCTTGAGTACCTTTTATTAAAAGTAAACTGATTAAAGCCACAATAAAAAATGCAGGTATATTAATAAAACCTTGTTGTACTGTAATAAAAGTATCAAATGCACCGTGCATTTTACTTAATACTTCTCCAGATAAAATCAATTCATTTTTACCTATCAAATCAGCATACATATTTGGAGTTAAAAAAGACTTTACACTTTGAAGATTTAAATTATTATTTAAGTGGAGTGTATGTAATTTTTCAAACGGCGAATGACACCATTCATAAGGAATTCGACTCGAATGAAGCACATTGAACAGAAGATTATTGAGGTATTCGCTCCAAGCGATACCCACAGTAGCAGCCCCAACGGCATATTCTAGAATTAAATCCCAACCGATAATCCAAGCTAAGAGCTCGCCCATCGTGGCATAAGTATAGGTATAGGCACTACCCGAAATTGGAACAGAGGATGAAAGTTCGGCATAGCACAAGCCCGCAAGTGCGCAACCAATAGCTGCAACTATAAAGCCAATTGTTACAGATGGCCCTGCGTTTTGAGCAGCAGCAGTAGCGGTTCTAACAAAAAGACCTGCGCCAATAATTGCTCCAATACCGAGGGCAATGAGTGACCA
Source organism: uncultured Bacteroidota bacterium (assembly GCA_903920835.1). Lineage (GTDB taxonomy): Bacteria > Bacteroidota > Bacteroidia > Flavobacteriales > Flavobacteriaceae > Flavobacterium. The sequence goes on from CAIXNQ010000047.1 coordinate 13,603, forward strand.
AGCTGTTAATGTTCTTTTCAAGCCTTTTTCAGATTCAGTGGCTTCGTTTAATAATTGTTGTAATGGTTTTTTATTCCAGATCGACATAATTTCTTTATTAAAAGTTAATATCATATTTTTAGTACGGGATTCAAATGTATCATTTTTTTACTAAAAACAAAATATTTCTTTTTGATGCAAATTTTAGTCGAAAGTCATAAAGACTAAAGAAATTGGTTTAGTAATACTGGAACAACGAGAGATTTTTTTTTCAGAGTTTCGAATGCTAATTAATTTTTTAGTTTAAAAAACATA
>CAIXNQ010000048.1 GCA_903920835.1 uncultured Bacteroidota bacterium
GCAATATTGGTTTTTTCTTGGTTCTCGGTTGTTGGTTGTTGGTTGTTGGCAGTGTATTTTGATCCCGTAATTTGCTCCACTTTTTCAATTAGCGGTGTAAACACATCGGTATCATAATTGGATGTCACATTTTGCATCGCCATACACAAACGCTCAAATCCCATTCCGGTATCTACGTGTTGCGCAGGTAGTTTTTCTAACGAACCATCGGCTTTCCGATTGAATTCCATGAATACGTTGTTCCAAATTTCTACTACTTGAGGATGATCGGCGTTGACTAAACTACGTCCTGAAACAGCTGCTCTTTCAGCATCGGTTCTTAAATCGATGTGGATTTCAGAGCATGGCCCACACGGACCTTGGTCGCCCATTTCCCAAAAGTTGTCTTTTTTATTTCCAAGAATAATGCGGTCTTCTGGAACGTATTGTTTCCAAATGTCCCAAGCCTCTTGGTCAAACGGCACATTCTCGTCTGGATTTCCCTCAAAAACGGAAACATATAAACGTTCTTTGTCTAAATTCAAGACTTCGGTTAAAAACTCCCAAGCCCAAGCCAAGGCGTCTTTTTTGAAATAATCGCCAAACGACCAGTTGCCTAACATTTCAAACATGGTATGATGGTAGGTATCAAAACCTACATCTTCTAAATCGTTATGTTTTCCTGAAACACGAAGGCATTTTTGAGTGTCGGCAATACGTTTGCTTTTTGGAATTCCGTTTCCTAAAAAGTATTCTTTGAACTGCGCCATTCCTGAGTTGTTGAACATCAAGGTTGGATCATCTTTCAGGACAATTGGTGCCGAGGGAACAATTAAATGTCCTTTTGATTCAAAAAAATTGAGGTATGCTTTACGAATGTCTTGTGATTTCATTATGGCTTTACTTTAAAAAAAATTTTATTATTTGCTGTTTAATTTTATCAAAATAAACAGCTTTTTTTGATTGATTAAATGGTAGATTTTTGATTATAACAAAAGTTTCACAGTCAAAACTGAAAGAAAATGGAAACATTTACTAAATTTGTTCGTCTAAATATTAATTTGGCACAAAAATAGGTTTTTTTAAAATATGACGAAAGTAAAATATTACTACGATCCAGAGAGTTTAGCTTACAGAAAAATTAAACAAAAGAAATCAACAAAGTTTGCTTATTTTTTGTTATTCGTTTTAGCATCAGCTTCTTTTGGGTTTGTGAGTTTTTTAGTTTTATTGAATACGCCTTACTTTGAAACTCCAAAAGACAAATTGTTGGTTAGAGAAATAGACAACCTCAAGATCAATTATGCGATTTTGAATCGAAAAATGGATCAAATAGATGAGGTTTTGAACAATATTGAAGATCGTGATAATAATTTGTATCGCCTTTATTTCAATGCGGCACCAATTTCTGACGAAGACAGAAAAACAAATATTGCCAGCAATAATCGTTATAAAGAATTGGAAGGATTTAACAATTCAGAATTGGTTGTAAACACTTCAAAAAGAGTTGATGTTTTGACCAAAGAACTTGCGGTTCAATCAAAATCATTAGATCAGATTTTAGCATTGGCAAAAACTAAAGAAAAATTATTGGCAGCTATTCCTGCCATTCAGCCAGTAAAAAATGAAAATTTAAAACGAATGGCTTCTGGTTTTGGTTATCGAAGCGATCCGTTTACAAAAGTTAGAAAAATGCACGAAGGGATGGATTTTACTGCCAAAATGGGCACGCCTATTTATGCTACTGGAGATGGAACTATAGAGCGCGCTGACAATACCGCATCTGGATATGGCAATCATATTGTAATTCGGCATGGTTTTGGATATGAAACTTTATATGCGCATTTGTATAAATACAATTGCAGAATCGGACAAAGAGTGAAACGAGGCGATATTATTGGTTATGTCGGTAGCACAGGTCGTTCGGAAGCGCCTCATTGTCATTATGAAGTTCATAAAGATGGTAAAGTCGTAAATCCGCTAAATTTCTACTACGGAAATATTTCTGCTGCTGAATATGTTGCCATCTCTAAAATTGCGAACCAAGAGAATCAATCGCTTGATTAACGATTTAAGTTTTATGATTTAAGATTTTTGAAAAACTAGAAAATAAAAATGCAAATAGAACTATCTAAAGACAAATTATATTTTAGCATTGGTGAAATTGCCGAAGCTTTTGGTGTAAATGCTTCACTAATTCGTTTTTGGGATAAAGAATTTGATATTTTAAAGCCTAAGAAAAACGCCAAAGGCAACCGAATGTTCAGTCAGGATGATGTAAAAAATCTGCAATTGATTTATCATTTAGTTAAAGAACGAGGTTTTACGCTAGAAGGAGCAAAAACACATTTAAAAGAAGGGCAGAAAAAAACTTTAGATAAATTTGAAATCATTAACAAATTAGAACAAATCAAAACACAATTGCTTGAAATTAAAAATGAATTATAAACACAAACAATAAATTTTAAACTTTAAATTAAACAAAAATGAAAAAATGGTTACCAGTTATAATTATTATTGGATTAATAGTAATTATCGGATTTTGGGTTATTGGAATTAAAAACAGTGCGTTGCGTTTCAATCAAGCCACAGAAAAAGAATGGGGAAATGTGCAAACTTCGTATCAACGACGAAATGATTTGATTGGAAATTTGGTCAACACTGTTAAAGGCGCTGCAGATTTTGAAAAAAGCACGCTAACTGCGGTTATCGAAGCAAGAGCCAAAGCAACATCTATCACTATCGACCCAAAGAATATTTCGGCGGCACAATTGGCACAATTTAATCAAGCACAAAGTGGCGTGAGTAGTTCGTTGTCAAAATTATTAGTTTCTGTAGAAAGATATCCTGAGCTAAAAGCGAATCAAAATTTCTTGAAACTACAAGACGAATTGGCAAGTACAGAAAATCAAATTTTGACTGCAAGAACGCGTTTTAACGAAGCTGTTCAAGAATATAACGGTTATATTCTTGCCATTCCGAACAGTTGGTTCTTGGGAAGCTACAAAGAAAAAGCTTATTTTCAAGCAGTGACTGGTGCAGATAAACCAGTTGAAGTTAAATTCTAGAACTATTGAAAACTACTATATTTTTAACCAAAGAAGAAGAAAAAGAAGTTGTTGAAGCGATTCAACAAGCTGAAAAAGATACTTCAGGCGAAATTAGAGTTCATTTAGAAAAAACCACAGCTATAGACCCCATGGAAAGGGCTATAGCTGTTTTTTTTGAACTAGAAATGAACAAAACAAAAGATGCCAATGGCGTTTTGATTTATGTTGCAACCCAAGACAACAAATTCGCAATTTGTGGCGACAAAGGCATTAATGAAGTTGTGCCTAGCGATTTTTGGGAATCAACAAAACAGATAATGATTTCGCATTTCAAAAACAAAAATTTCAAACAAGGATTGATTGATGGTATTTTGAAAGCAGGAACGGAACTAAAAAAATATTTTCCGCATCAAGATGATGATGTTGACGAACTTTCAAACGAAATATCTAAAGGCTAATTTATGAAAATTCAAAAAGATATTAATAGCACTAAATTAATTCAAAAATTTATATTTGTTTTTGTATTGATTTACAGTTTTTCGGGATATTGTCAGTTTGAAATTCCAAAAGTTCCAGATTTTCAAACTTCGGTTTATGATTATGCCAAAGTTTTGAGCAGCTCAGAAAAAAGTCAGCTGGAAGAGAAATTAATACGTTATTCAGATTCTACTTCGACCCAAATTGTGGTCATCACAATCGAAAGTTTAAAAGGCGAATCGATAGGTTTATTAGCTCCAAAATGGGCACAAGAATGGGGCATTGGTGGCAGCAAAGACCAAGACAACGGCGTTATAATTCTGGTTGCAAAGGACGAACATAAAGTTTGGATTTCGCCAGGCTATGGCGTTGAAGACCGATTAACAGCCGGAATTACAGGCGAGTTGGTTCGAGAGTTTATTATTCCAGAATTTAAAGCAGGAAGTTATTTTAAAGGATTAGACAAAGGCAGCGATGCCATTTTTGATGTTCTAAAAGGTAAATATAAAGCCACAAAACACGCCAAGAAAAAAGGCGGCATCAAACCGATTGCTGTTGTCATAATTGTTATCATCGTGATCATTTTTCTTTCTCGAAGAAATAGAGGTGGCGGGAGTGGCATTGGTCACAGCCCGAGTTTGCTCGACGTAATTATTTTAAGCAATCTCGGAAGTAGCGGCGGATTTGGCGGCGGCGGTTCTTCTGGTGGCGGCGGTTTTGGCGGCGGTTTTGGTGGTGGCGGATTTTCGGGTGGCGGTGCTGGCGGAAGTTGGTAATGAAAATGAGCTTGTTTTAAAAAGTTAGAAATGTCAATTTAATTCAGAAAATAACAAAGTTAGATTGACAATTATTCCCAAAGAATTTAGCCTAAAAAGTCTCTATAGCTTTAAAATTATTTTAGAAAAAAATATTCAAATTCATTTATGTACGAAAATTCATTTCCCAATAAAAGATTTAGAGAAACACTTTTGTTTGTTGAAAAACATGTTTCAAAATCAAACCAAATTTTAGATTTAGGAGTTTCAAATCCGTTTTCTAAAATAATGGAAAAAGAGGGTTTTAAAGTAAAAAACACCACTGGCGAAGATTTAGATGTAAATCAAAGTAGCTTGACAAATGAAGGTTATGATGTTTTGACGGCATTTGAAATTTTTGAACATCTATTGAATCCTTACACTATTTTAGAGCATGTAAAGTGTAACAAGATTCTGATTTCAGTGCCAATGCGATTATGGTTTTCACCTGCTTATAGAAGCAAAACAGACCCGTGGGACCGCCATTATCACGAGTTTGAAGATTGGCAACTCGACTGGCTTTTAGAAAAAACAGGTTGGAAAATAATTGATTCGGTTAAATTTACAAATCCTGTAAAAAAATTAGGAATCCGTCCCTTACTTCGCCTTTTTACGCCAAGATATTATTTGATTTGCGCCGAACGAATAGCAAAATAGTTTTTGAATCACTGAATTTTTCGTTTAATCTCATCAAGAATAAAAAGATAATCAACTTGATTTTTAAAGAAATCTCGGTTTGAAACATCAATTATCAAAATATTCAAATCAAGTTGGGTATTCATAAAATCTAAATAGCCACGATTTATTTTTTCTAAATAATCGGTCTGAATTTCTTGCTCATAAGACCTCCCTCTTTTTTTAATATTCTGAAGTAACCTTTCTGGATTTTGATATAAATATATATACAAATCTGGTTTGGGCATTTCTTTATAAATTATTGAAAACAAATTTCTATACAGTCTGTTTTCATCGTCAGTAAGTGTGACATTGGCAAAAATCAAGGATTTAATGATGTGATAATCTGCAATAATAAAATCTTTAAACAAATCAAATTGCGCCAAATCATCTGAAAGTTGTTGATACCGATCTGCCAAAAAAGACATTTCAAGCGGAAAAGCATATCGAACTTGATCTTTATAAAACTTAGGCAA
>CAIXNQ010000049.1 GCA_903920835.1 uncultured Bacteroidota bacterium
AAATCTGTCATTTTCATCTTTGATAGCATCTAAATAAATATGATGTAAACGATAAACATCTTTTATATGCCGTATCCAATTGTCAATAATTCCGATGGAATCGTTTCCCATCGCAGCTTTTATTCCACCACAACCATAATGACCACAAACAATAACATGTTTTACTTTCAAAACATTAACGGCATAATCTAAAACACTAAGCATATTCATATCACTATGAACCACCATATTGGCAATATTTCTGTGAACAAAAACTTCGCCAGGCTTAGCTCCAATAATTTCATTTGCAGGCACTCTACTGTCAGAGCATCCAATCCATAACAACGGCGGATTTTGACCTTTAGATAAATCTTTAAAATATTCTGGGTCAATTCGGGTTTGATCTTCTACCCATTTTTTATTATTTTCTAAAATCTTTTTATAAAAATCGCTCATTAAATTTGAATTTGTTAGTAACGGTTTTGGAGGTCTAAAAATAGTGGTTTTAATCGAATAATTTTCAATATGCTTTAATCCATGAAAAATTTCTTTCTATAATACGATTTTTGTTTTCATTTAAGTAATTCAAATAAGCTAAAGCCACAGGCGATAATGGTTTTTCGTTCAGCCAAATTAATCTCCAATCCGATTTTATAGGAAAACCTTCAACTGGAATTAAATTTAATTGTCCAACAGAAAGTTCGTTTTTACACCCTATTAATGGCATTATTGAGTACCCAAAACCTGCTAAAACGGCTTGTTTAACCGCTTCGTTTGAGGTTAATTGCATAGTTTTTTTTGTAGAAATGTCATTTTTTTCAAAAAACTTTTCCATTACATGTCGAGTTCCTGAACCTTCTTCTCGATATATTAAAGGAATTTCATTAAAAATACTTTTTTGTGACAAACTATGATCTTCATTAATTGGATTATTTCCCATAAGAAATAACTTATTTTCTAATAAAATAGTAGAATCAATATTTATACCTTTTGGCAATACAGATATTAAAGCAAAGTCCACTTCATTGTTTTCTAAACTTTTAATTACTTTTTGTTTGTTGGTTACATCCATCGAAAGTGCAACGCCAGAATGTTTCTTAAGAAAATCGGTTAAGAAAAAAGGCATTACATATTTTCCGGTCGAAACGATTGAAATCTTTAGTTTTCCTGCCAAAATATTTTGAAATTCTAGCATTTTATATTGAATTTGATCAACTTCATTTATAATATTTTGAGCAATTTTAGCAATTTCAAGTCCGAAATCTGTTACAAACAATTGCCTTCCAACAATCTCTGTAAGTGGAATTGAAAATTGATTTTGAAAATTCCGAAGTTGAATAGAAACCGCTGGTTGTGTCAAAAATAGTGCTTCGGCTGTTTTAGTGATGCTCTTGTTTTGAGCAATTTTAAGAAAAATGCGAAGTTGATGCAGGGTATAATCCATAAAAACATTTTATATAACAGATAACAAAAGTATATAAAAACTTATAAACAGAAGCATATATATTTGCCCCAACAATTAAAACTAATAATTATGCAAAGAATAACAATCGCAAAAGGAGACGGAATTGGTCCAGAAATTATGGATGCTACATTAGAAATCATCAAAGCTGCTGGCGCAGAAATCGAAATTGATGAAATCGAAGTTGGTGAAAAAGTTTATTTATCGGGAAACTCTTCTGGAATAGCCAAAGACAGTTGGGATACGATAATTAAAAACAAAGTGTTTTTGAAAGCCCCAATTACAACGCCTCAAGGTGGAGGTTATAAAAGTTTGAATGTAACCACAAGAAAATTTTTAGGACTGTACTCAAACGTTCGTCCATGTGTTAGTTTGCACCCTTTTGTTGAGACCAAGCATCCAGAAATGGATATTGTTATTGTTCGTGAAAATGAAGAAGATTTATATGCTGGAATCGAACACCAACAAACCGATGAAGTGGTTCAATGTTTAAAAATCATTAGCCGTCCAGGTTGTGAAAAAATTGTTCGTTACGCATTTGAATACGCAAAAGTTTATGGCCGTAAAAAAGTGACTTGCTTCACTAAAGACAATATAATGAAGCAATCTGATGGTTTGTTTCATAAAGTTTTTGACGAAATTGGAGATGAATATCCAGAAATCGAAAAAGAACATTGGATTATAGATATAGGCGCAGCAAAAATGGCGGATACTCCAGAAGTATTTGATGTAATTGTGACACTAAATTTATATGGTGATGTGCTTTCTGATATTGCAGCTCAAATTGCAGGTTCTGTTGGATTAGCAGGTTCAGCTAATATTGGCGAAGAATGTGCCATGTTCGAGGCAATTCACGGCTCTGCACCAAGAAGAGCAGGTCAAAATATGGCAAATCCATCGGGATTGTTACAAGGAGCTGTAATGATGTTGAACCATTTAGGTCAAAATAAAGTGGCAACTCTGGTTCAAAACGCTTGGTTGAAAACGCTTGAAGATGGTATTCATACCTATGACATTTATACAGAAGGAAAAAGCACTAAAAAAGTTGGTACTAAAGAATTTGCCGAAGCGATTATTGCAAATCTTGGAAACAAACCAACTACTTTGAAAGCAGTTGATTACCAACAAAGTGAAGGATTGGTTTTACCTAAATATGTTAAAAAACCACAAGCTAAAAAAGAGTTGGTTGGTCACGATATTTTTGTACACTGGCACGGAACTGATGCAAACGAATTGGCAGAAAAACTTCAAAAAATTAAATCGGAAAATGCTACTTTAAGCATGATTACGAATCGTGGTATTAAAGTTTGGCCAGAAGGTTTCAAACAAACATTTTGTACAGACCACTGGCGTTGTCGCTATAAAGCAAATGAAGGAAAAACGCTAGACAAATCAGAAGTAATTAGCTTGTTAACTAAATTTCAAGAACAAGGTTTTGACACCATAAAAACTGAAAATCTTTATTATTTTGATGGCGTTGCTGGATTCTCATTAGGTCAAGGTCAATAATTATAATTTAAAAAAAATGAAACTACAACTTATCAACGGCGAATTTTCAGCCACAGAAACTTTAGAATTGGTTACTCAAATGGTTCAGGTAAAAATTAAGTTTTTAGAAAATAAAATTCACATTTCTCATAACGAAGAAGACATCAAAACTAAGGAAAGCAAAATTATCAGACTTCAAAATAAGTTAGCTGATTTGAGGAATTTAGTTTCTTCAAAAGTTGATAATAGTCACATTTTTACAGAAATTGAAATTGATTAATCAATGGCAAACGAACATAATTTCAAATTGATCGATGGTGTTTTTCAACCCACAGAAGCTCAAAAACTATTATTTGAGTTGATTAACACCAAAATCAATTTTCATAACTTAGATGCTTTTAGCAATCACATTCGGTTTAACACGACACTTTCAAATTCAGAATCAAGAACTCAGGAATTGAAAAATAGTTTAGAACAAATAGTTGTATTGGTTCAATCCGCAAAAGAACAGAGTTTAGAATTAGAAATTCACAGCAATATCAGCATTTCTTTAAAAAATGTTTGAAAATCGAAAATTAGTAATTGCAACTAAACACCAAAAAGAACAAGTTATTGCTCCCTTGTTTGAAAAAGAACTTGGTGTTAATTGCATGGTTCCAAGCGTTTTTGACACCGATGTATTCGGAACTTTTTCTGGCGAAATCGAAAGAGAGAATAACGCTTTAGAAACAGTACGAAAAAAATGTCTAGCAGCAATGGAACTCACAAATACTGATTTAGGTATTGCTAGCGAAGGTTCTTTTGGTCCGCATCCCTCAATATTTTTAGCCAATGCCGATGATGAATTATTGATTTTTATTGATAAAAAAAATAATCTCGAAATTATTGTTCGCGAACTGAGTTTAGAAACCAATTTTAATGCTACAACAATCAATTCAATTCCTCAATTAAAAGAATTTGCAGAAAGTTCAGGATTTCCGTCAC